>CALEVL010000001.1 GCA_937924675.1 uncultured Ignavibacteria bacterium
CATACATTTTCAAATCAGGAGGCAGTATGACAGGCAGGCGGGTTGTTTTTCCGAACCGACTTTTTGCTAACTTTCAAGCTTCATTTAGAATGAATTTTCGAAATGCAAAAACGTCTTGGACAGCTATGTGGTAAACCAGACTTTGCCGCAAACTTAAAAATTGATTGCCTTAAACCTTATGCTTAATTTTCGAATAATTTAACCTGACTGAATATCGAATGAAATCATTTCTCATTGTGCTTCTTGCCGTAGAAATTTCTCACCCGGTATTAATATTACTAATTGTAAAGGTACACTAAATCTTAATTGCTTTATGAAAACAAAAGCAGCTTCTGCAATCAGTAACGAAGCCGTTTCGAAGGCAACCGGCAAAATCTGGAAAGATTGGTTTTCCATTCTTGATAAAGAGAAGATGCATTTGAAGTCGCACAAGGAAATTGCGGAATGGATAAAGGAAAATTATGATATAAGCGGCTGGTGGTGTCAGGAAGTTACTGTGCAATATGAAAGAGAGAGAGGACTCCGACAGTTGTATGAAAAGCCTGGCGGATTTGAAATAAGCGTTGTAAAAACTTTGAATGCAGGTGTCGGTGCTGTTTACAATTACTTCAAAGATGCCCGCTTAAGAAAAAAATGGATAGACAAGAAGATCAAAATCTCAACTGCAACCGAATGCAAATCTTTGAGAGCAATTTGGGATGATGATACAACAAGGATTTCCGTGAATTTCTATCCAATGTCTGACCTTAAGACACAAGTCACTGTGCAGCACATCAAGCTGGCAGACGGTGACTCAGCAAGTGCGATGAAATCCTACTGGACGGAGAAATTGACAAAGCTCAAATCAATTATGGAAACCTGAGCCGAATCAGTTTTCTAAATTGCTTTCCATTACTCTGAATTTGTCATCTAACCAGACCTCAGAATTTTCAACGATCTTCTCAAGAGTTTTTTTCTCAAAAGGAGATTCAAGTCCTGCAGACTTCACAAGTTCAAGAAACGGCTTGCTTCCACCCTGCTTGCACAGATTCAAATAATCTTCCCAAGCTTTGTTTCTGTCTTGTTCAGAGATGTTCCAGATCTGCAGAGCACAAACCTGAGCAAGGCAATAATCTATGTAATAGAACGGCATCCTGAAAACATGCTGCTGATGAAACCAGAAGCCGCCTCTGTTAAGGAATTCATTGTCAGCGTAATCTACAGTTGGTGTATATGTTTTTTCAATCTCTCGCCACTTGGATTTTCTTTCAGCGGGTGTTGCATCAGGATTCTCATACACATAGTGCTGGAATTCATCTATGCTGACTCCATACGGAATAAACTTGATGGCTCTTGCAAGATGATGTAAATGAAACTTATCAGTGTCCTCTTTGAAGAATAACTTCATCCACGGCCAGGTAAGATATTCCATTGCCATTGAATGCACTTCGCATGTTTCTGAAGTAGCATGTCTGTAATCGGGCAGTTCAAAGTTTCTGCATACATAAGCCTGAAACGCGTGACCGGCCTCGTGTGTAAGAACTCTGATGTCATGACTCGTGCCGTTCATATTTGCAAATATGAAAGGGCTTTTGTATTCCGGTATGAATGCACAATAACCGCCAGCAGACTTTCCTTTCTTATTATAGAGATCCATAAGACTGCCGTCAATCATGAATCTCATGAATTCGGCCGTCTCTTCGGAAAGCTCTTCATACATTGTCTTTGCATTGTCAACGATCCATTCCGGGTCACCTTTTGGTACCGGATTGCCATCAGGAAAATCAAACGCCGCATCATAGTAACACAGCTTGTCAAGTCCAAGACGTCTCCTTCTCAACTCGTGAAGCTCTGCAACTGCTGGCACAATGCAATCCCTCACATTCTCTCTGAACCTCTTAACATCTGCCGGTCCATAACCGACTCTGTGCATCCTGTCATAGCCAAGTTGGACAAAATTCTCATAGCCAAGTTTTTTTGCCATGCCGGTTCTGACTTTCACGAGTTCATCATATATTCTGTCAAACTCACCTTCATTGTCTTCGAAAAATTTCCATTTCGCTTCACTTGCTTTTTTTCTTATCTCACGATCGGTTGACTGCATGTACGGATCCATGCCTGCAATATTCCTGTCTTCTCCGTCAAACGGGATCTTTGCTGATGCGATGATCTTCACGTAAGAATTTATCAGCTGGCTTTCTCTTACGACATCTTCTGCAATGCTGTCGTTGTATGTCTTCAAAGTTAATTCAGCAAGATCAAACAAGTGCTTTCCATATACTTCTTCTATTTCACTTCTGAATTTTGAATTTACCAACGCCTTAATGATTGAATCAGACACTTTCATTGCAATAGGTTTGGAGTTATCAAAAAATTCATGCTCTTCGTTGTAGAACTCGTCTTTAGTGTTGATCGTATATCTGATGTTTGAGATTACTCTCATGGTTTGATTGTCTTGCAGCAGGTCAATCAACTTCTTGTAAACACCAATTTGCTCATCCGCACTCTCGGATGCATTGAACATGACAAGGAGCTCATTGGACTTTTTTTCAAATGCCTCCATGTCAGGTCTTTCATAAGCAAACTCATTAAACTTCTTGATCATACTTTTTGAACTTTTTAAATTTTAGACTTACTTTAGTTGATTCGATTAGATTACACGGATTTCTCAAAACACTTTTCATTTCCATTCGATCTCTATACTGGAACTTTTAATCTTTCCAGTATCAATGAGAAGATCCTCCACTATCCTCCCGTTCAGCAAATGTTCTTCTATGATCCGTTCCAGATTCTCTTTTGTACATGAGTGATACCAGGTTCCTTCAGGATAGACAACTGCAATTGGACCCATAATACAAAGTCTGAGACAGTTTGCTTTAGTTCTGAATACACCGCCTTTACCGGTCAGCTTCAAGTCATCGAGTCTCTTCTTGAGATATTCCCATGCTTCAATGCCTGTCTTCATTTCGCAGCATTTTGCCTTTGTCTGGTCGCAGCACAAAAAAATATGACGGCTGATTTTCCGCAGATGAAGTTCTTCCGACTTTTCCTTTAACTTCTTAAAATTTCTTTGACCTGAATTTGCTCCCATCACTTATGCATTGGTTGCTTCAAGTTTATCGGAAAAAGCTTTGTTTCTTAATGTGTGGCGTTTCTGAGATGAAAGTATTGCCTTTCGGAGTCGGATACTTTTTGGAGTAACCTCAACGAGTTCATCATC
>CALEVL010000002.1 GCA_937924675.1 uncultured Ignavibacteria bacterium
AGAGCTTATGTTCACATGGGCGGCATGAATTTAGACAATATTACTGATGCGATCTTCAGCGGAGATGCAGCTAACGACAATTTCGGAATCTCTGTTTCTGCTGCAGGCGATGTTAACGGTGATGGATTCTCCGAAATCATTGTAGGTGCAATGAATAACGATGCAGGCGGAACTGATGCAGGAAGAGCTTATCTGTATCTTAACTCACTTACCGGAACAGATATAGAAGACGAATTCTTTACCGGCACAACTTTAGACTACCTTGGTTTTTCGGTTTCAGATGCGGGAGATGTAAATGGTGACGGCTACTCCGATGTGATAATAGGAGCGATTGGAAATAACTCTGACAGAGGGATTGCTTATATACATTTTGGCGGAACAGTTCCCGATAATACTCCCGATCTAACGCTTACCGGTTCAGCAGCAGGTGACAACTTCGGATACTCAGTATCAGGAGCCGGTGATGTGAACGGTGACGGCTATGATGATGTGATTGTAGGAGCGCTATTAAATGATGCCGGGGGGATGGATGCCGGCAGAGCATATTTATATCTCGGTGGAGAGGTAATGAATAATACCGCGGATATTGTATTTACGGGTGCTGCTGCACTGGATCAATTTGGAACATCCGTTTCAGATGCAGGCGATGTAAATGCCGACGGATACTCTGATGTTATTGTAGGTGCACCGAACAATGATTTCGGTGGAGGGAATGATGGAAGGGCTTATGTTTACTTTGGAGGACCTGTTATGAATAATATTGCGGACATTCTTCTGAATGAAGGATTAGGAAATGATCTGTTTGGCACTTCTGTCTCGTCTGCCGGCGATGTGAACGGAGACGGATACGGTGATCTGATAATAGGCGCTCACAACTTTGACTCAAAAGGCGCTGCATATATTTATTTCGGTGGAGAGACCATCACAAACAATCCGGATGTTTTCATTTCAGGTTTCCAGACTTTCGACAAGTTGGGTTATTCGGTTTCAAGTGCAGGAGATGTGAACAAGGATGGATTTTCGGATATTCTTGTTGGAGCATACGGGTATCCAAATGGATTCAATAAAGGCAGAACATATCTATATCTTGGAGGAATTATTATGGATGAGAATGCAGATGCAACTTTTACGGGAGAGTGGAACAATGATGCATTTGGTTATTCAGTTTCCGATGCAGGTGATGTAAATAAAGACGGATACTCGGATATAATTATCGGAGCTCCTTATAATGATCCGGTAGAGACGAATGCGGGAAGAACGTACATTTACTTCGGCAGTTCATCAGTTAACAATACTGCCGATATAATTCTAACAGGTGAATTCGCGAACAGCAATCTGGGTAACTCAGTATCTTCTGCAGGTGATGTGAACGGAGACGGATTCTCAGATTATATTGCCGGAGCTATGCAGGATGAATCCGGAGGTCTGGCTGCCGGAAGAGCATTCCTGTACATGTCATCTTCTCCTGCATCTGAACCCGGCATAGTGTCAGTCAAAGATGTGCCTTTCGATCAGGGAGGTTCTGTAGCGGTAAAGTGGATGAGAAGCGGTTATGATATCATTGGTCAGAGTGTCGTAACCGGATACCTCATTGAAAAGAGTGTTCCCCCGGGAATCTCAGGATTCTCATGGCAAAGCGTGGCAACAATTCCGGCAACCAAGAATCTGTCATACACATACAATGCATCAACACAGTCAGACTCAATGACAAACAACTCAGGAACAGTTTTCTTCCGGATCACAGCGCTGACTTCAACTGCAAATCAATTCTACAGATCGAATATCATGTCCGGATACAGTGTTGATAATCTTTCACCTTCGCAACCAACCGGACTAATGGCATCAATCTCCGGTACTTCTGTGCAGTTGAATTGGGTTAGCAATACCGAGAGTGATCTGCACCACTATGCTATATTCAGAGACGGAAACGAGATCAACATTTCTCTCACAAGTTCATTCGAAGATGAGAATCCTCCCGGAGAGTCAGTAATAAGTTATTCCGTATCGGCAGTTGATATACATGGCAACTATAGTCTGTTGTCAGATACCGCAAATGTTTCTCCTTTCAGTCAGTCTACAGTAACAATTACGGCCGTCATTCAGGGATTCTACAATTCCGCCGCAAACAACATGAGGATGAGTGATACATTAACATTGCTTGTAAGAAGTTCAACTTCTCCGTATGCAGTTCTTGATTCAGCCAGAAGCATTATCAGCGCGGCAAATCTTACTGCTACTTTCAACGGTATCTTCGTTCCGTCCGGAAATTATTATCTAACACTGAAGCACAGAAACTCTATTGAGACCTGGAGCGCTTCTGCGGTAAACATTAACGGAGGAAATGTCTTGTATAACTTTTCAACATCCGCATCTCAGGCATTTGGTAATAACCTGGTACAGGCAGATGCTTCTCCAATTCGCTTTGCGATATACTCAGGCGATGTAAACCAGGACGGAACAGTTGACGCAACCGACCTCAGCGTAATTGACAATGACGCTGCCGGCTTCATTGCCGGGTATGTTGTTACGGACCTTTCCGGTGACGGCTTCGTTGATGCAACTGACTTTGCGATAGCGGATAACAATGCAGCGAACTTTGTATGGTTGATTAATCCGTAACCCCAATCCCAGCCCACGACTTAAGTCGTGGGCTGTGTTGTTTGTCCGCTCTGCGGCATTGCTTCTTTGGCAGAACTGATTTTGCAACAG
>CALEVL010000003.1 GCA_937924675.1 uncultured Ignavibacteria bacterium
AGAAGTATCACCTATAGCTACTTATTTTTTCGGAGAAACAATGACTTCAGTCATAGAATGTGAACAACAATTGTCGTAATTTTGATAAAAAAACCTCTGATGAAACTCATTCCTAGACAAATTGCACAAAGGTTTTACATAATCCTCCATCGGTTCTAAATTATCATTGAGTTCATCAATGAGATAATTTATATCAATAGTATTACTAATTTCTTGACAGATTAACGCAGTAAGGAGCAAATCATGAAAAGCATAATCAAAAAGACTTCAACCGCCCTTATACTAGCAGTTGCTTTCTACATCGCTGTGTCTGCATTTACAGAATCAAAGGAAACCGGAATAGCGAATGGTACTCCTCCGGCTTTGCAGAATACAGGCTTCACAAACACAATTCTGAACACTTCGTACAGGTACGATTGGTCGTGCGAATGGGAAATTGAAAAGCACATGAACCATTACAAGGAACTGAATTTCAACGGTGTGCACATGTACGACTGGGGAAGCAGGAAGCTCGGAGAGTTTGCAATGCCACTTACAACAGATCAGATCAACAATATGAACTGGCTGATTGACACAGCAAACGCATCGGGACTTGCGACAGTATTTGAAAGGCGCAACATTTCAATGCCGTGTTACGGCCAAAGGTTAGTTTATGAAGTGCCGTTATACTACGGGGACAGCCTTACAAATTTCGGTTTCTGCTACAGGCACACTGATGCAAATGTTGCTTCGCTAAAGACTGACAGCGGCAGGACCGTGCTTCATGCAAGTTTAGATGTAACGGCCGAGCATCCTGTTCCGAATGAACCCGGATGGTTATGCAGGGATATTTACGAGAATTTCCAGCATACTGATTTGTATTATTTCATTCAGAGTGCTGATACGGGTTATTGGTATTTCAAACCTGAGATCAGAATTAATAAGAGTGATTATGATGATTCATCTAAACAAGATTATCCGGTTCTTAAGATCATAGCTTACGACTTTGATGGTGCAGGCATTGACACTAACATTATTAGGGTTTACAATTTCTCGCAAGGCGGGATAACAGGCAACTACGAAGGCCAATACATAAACTCGTTTTCATTCCTCAGCAAAGAGCTGAGTGTCAATGGCACGCTGGATTCCGGTCTAAACCACGGACGCCCTCCGGCAGGAGATCCGGTTGACGGCTGCAAAGTGGATTTCAAAATTTACTGGTACGGACTTGTTGACGTGTGGTTTGATAAACTTACTGTGGATGACAGGATTGCCAACAGGTTGTTTGACAATGACTCTGCAACAAACCTCGATCGGTTCATTAAATCTGAAGTACAGGAATTCGGCAATTCAATTGATGTGTTTTTTGTTGACGAACTGGTTTATTCACAATATACGTGTTACAGGTATGTGCAGGAAAAGGTAAGGGGATACAACTCTAAGGCCAAAATGTCTTACGCCTTGTCAACCAACCTGAATTTCTTCTCATTGAGAAATGACAATAACGCTTTCAACTTCAGGCTTGATGTTACAGAACCTGACATAATTCAGATTGACGCGCATTCGATAACTGCTGACTGGTGGGATGACTGGGATAACGGCATATTTCAGCCCGGCGAAGGCAAGCTTTACAAACTCGCGCCGGTGATGCAGG
>CALEVL010000004.1 GCA_937924675.1 uncultured Ignavibacteria bacterium
TACATTTCCTGCAAATACTTTCTCACAAATCTTATTGCTAATGAGCCTTCGCCTACAGCGGTTGAAATTCCTGCCAGCGCACCTGCTCTTACATCACCCGAAGCAAATATTCCGGGTACACTCGTCTCATTCATGTATGGTTCCCTTTCAAGTTTCCAGAATGTGTGGAAAGATTTTTCCTTCATCAGATCGCCTCCGGTGAGTATGAATCCTCTTTCATTCTTCAACACAATTTCGTTCAACCACTCGGTGCCGGGCTTTGTGCCAATGTATATGAACAATGCTTTCGCAGGTACAGTGTTGACTTCACCGGTTGTTGAATTCTTAAGTGAGATTTCCTCTAAAACATTACTGCCCGAACAGGCAACTACTTCTGTCTTTGTAATTATTTTTATGTTTGGCGTATTGCTGATGTTCTCTACAAGATAATTTGCGGCAGTTTGCGCAAGTCTTTCACCTCTTATAACTATGTTCACTTCTTTGGCAAACTTGCTCAGATACATTGCTGCCTGACATGCGGAATTTCCACCGCCGGCAATGTAAACTACTTCATCACGGCAGGCATGAGCCTCCACGGCTGCCGAGCCGTAATAAACTCCTGCCCCAGTAAATTGTTCTAATCCGGGTATATCAAGTTTTGCATAGGCAGCGCCTGTGGAAATTACGATTGCCTTGCTGTGAATCTCAGTGCCATCCGTCATCTCGGTTATTTTGTAGCCATCCTTTATTTTAACATTCTTCACCTGCTGCGGAGTGAGAACTTCTGTACCGAAACGAAGTGTTTGTGTAACAGCCCTTCTTGTCAGCTCTCCTCCCGAGAGGCCTGTCGGAAATCCGAGATAATTTTCGATGCGTGCGCTGTTGCTCGCCTGTCCGCCGGGGTTGCTTTTTTCAATTAGAATAGTCTTGAGTCCTTCACAAGATCCATACACCGAAGCTGCAAGTCCTGCAGGACCCGCACCAATTATCAGCACATCATACATTTCTTTTGTCGCCTTTTGCTGAAGTCCAACACTGGCGGCAATGTCACTCAAAGAAGGATCCTTCATGAAGGTTCCGTCTTTCAACACAACTACCGGCAGATCAGACTTTGACAAATTTGTACTTGCCAGATATTTGTCGGCTTCTTCATTTGACTCAGCATCCATCCATATGTACGGAACCAGATTGCCTGATAGAAACTCCTTCAGTGCATGCGATTTTGGCGACCATTGAAAACCTAATATGCGGATGGCTTCATGATCGGGCTTATGAAATGCATGCCAGTCATCAAGCAGATCATTCACAACAGGAAAAAGTTTTTCTTCCGGAGGATGCCATGGTTTCAGCAAGTAGTAATCGAGTTTAATATTGTTGATTGCTTTGATTGCGGCTTCAATATCGGAGTAAGCTGTTAAAAGAATTTTTTTTGCATCACCGAAAATTTCATTTGCCTTTTCAAGGAAGCTGATACCTTCCATTTCAGGCATCCGCTGGTCTGAAATAAACAGTGCTACTGCTTCATTCTTCAGCTTCAGCTCTTTGATCAGCTCAAGCGCTTCAATTGCAGATTCAGTTGCAGCTACTTTGTAATCTTCCCGGTATTGATTCCGGATATCACGCTGTATAGCTCTAAGCACCTGTAGGTCATCATCTACAATAACGATGTATGGAAGTTTCATTTTGGGTCTGCTGTTATGGTTTTTGATTGTTTGATTCCTGACTCACTGAAACCGGTATGCAAACAGTGAACTCGGTTCTACCCGGATCTGACAACACTCTTATTTCTCCATTGTGATGTTTGATTATCCGGTTTACAATATCCAGACCAATGCCTGTTCCTTCGCCCACTTTCTTTGTAGTAAAAAACGGATCAAAAATTCGTGAAACAATTTCTTGAGGAATGCCCTCACCGTTATCAATTATGAAAACATACACATTCTTACTGTCAAAGCCGGTTCCAATTGTAAGTTTCCCGTTCTGCGGTAGAGCATAGACGGCATTGTCAATCAGGTTTGTCCATACCTGATTGAGCTCACCTACATATGCAGAAACAGTCGGCAAATTATTGAAGTACCTCTTCGTCACTTCTATGTTCTTCGCCCGAATCTTGAATCCAAGTAATGTGAGTGTGTTATCAATATCTTGATGTATGTCGGTTGGCTGTAAGTCGTTGCTCCTGTCCATCTGCACATGACTCTTTATGGCACCCACAAGATCTGAGATTCTCCCTGATGCTTCAGCAAGATCCCTGATGACTCTTTGCGAGCTTATCAGATTTTCAAGCCATGGAACTAAATTCAACATCACATCTTTACCGACATTGTTCAGAATATTTTCAAACTCGGTAGTTGAAAATCCAAATTCTGAAAATGTCTCAGCTGCCTGCCTGTTAACGACTCCATGATTCTCCAGCCACTCTTGCATTTCATCTTCATTTTGCAGTCGCTTGCTTGCTGTTAATTTGATTTTCTGAGCGGGCTCCTTTTCCTTCTCCAAAACCATTGCCTGGATACTTTGTATGTGCTCTGAATTTATGCTGCTTCGGAGAAGTCTTTCTGTGAGTTCATAATTGCAGTTCAGTCTTTTGTGGAGTTCGTGTGAGATATTACTGATAGCTGCCGCAGGATTGTTTAGTTCGTGAGCTATGCCCGCTGCAAGATTTCCTAGGGCGCTGACTTTTTCATGTTGCAGCTTCGTTGTTGCAAATGATTTTGCCCGCTCGGTCATGTAACCTATTAGCTTCTCAATGAGGTTAGGATTGAGGTGCTCAAGTTCTGCAAAATAGTCCTTGTGCAACCGAAGAAGTTTGGTGTTCCCAATTGCATAGGCATATCCCGGGATGGTCTTCATTCTGGAGTAAGGCATCAAACCGCCCACTCCACCTGTTACATCGTTATTCTCAAATGTGAAAAAGTAAACCTGGCGGCCGCCAAGGTTCATGTAAAAGGAAGCCTTTCCTTCGAGTAGTATCCACATCTCGTCTGCCGGATCACCAAACTTTGAAATGAGTCCGCCGTCTTCAAGCTCTCTGTATTCTGATCGCTCTAATATCCACTGCAGATGTTCGTCAGGCAGCTCATTAAAAGCAACGACTGTTTTCAGATCATCAATTGTTACCTGCATTCTTCGATTAATTTGTTTTCATGGTATTAAACAGGAAATCAAAAATCAATAATTAAAATAGAACCTGATTGGGGAAACGAAAATTATTCTCCTCTTTTCCAAGTCCTAGAGTTCACATGATCAGTTTCTTACACCTAAACAATACAACATCATCTTGTTCTGTCGCAGTCTCTTTCGTGTATGGTGTCAAAGCTTCAATGTCAGAAAAGCCGGTGTATCTTAGTAAGTCAGAAAACTCATTTGTCTTGTAAAGCCTTAACTTAATACACTCGGTTTCTTCGTGAGTCACCTTTTCGTTTTCCAGATTTTGGTAATCACATTTAATGAATTGCAATCTGCTCATCTCATCAAAACATGTTGTAGCTGTAAGCAATATTTTCGAAGAGTCATTTCTTATCACTTCTCTTTTTTCACTTATTTCACCGAGTTGGATTTGATATGAAGTCATTAACTCCAACATCAACTTCCCGCCGGGCATAAGGCAATCGTAGATTCTTTTGAGAGATTCTGTAATATCCTCATGTCCAGTTATTAATCCAAACGAACCGGATGGAATGAATATCAAGCCATAGTCTCTTGGGAGGGTAAGCTCCTGAATCTTCTGATAGTATAGATTTGGTTTAAGACCCTTTGCCAAGCATCTCTTCCTGCAACTATTCAGCATCTCATGTGAGGCATCCGTTCCGTCGATGTCAAATCCATGTTCAAGAACGGGAATAAGGAATCTCCCTGAACCGCACATGGGTTCAAGTATCGGCTGAGCCGAGTTTCTGATTTCGTCTAAATAATATTCGAGAGCTGCACGCGGAGCTTCAGGTTTGTCAAGATCATAAAACTCCGTACAAAGTGATTTGTATGTGTCAATCAGATCCATTGATTTTGCACTTTGTGTATGTTTATTGAATGCACATGATATTTAGTCACACTAACCTATAATGACTGAATCTACACATGCTGGTCAAGCAGAATTACATTTCCATCAGGATCGGACAGAACAATATTTGCCGGACCGGAAGTTGACTCATCGGCTTCATTGTCCAGTTTAACGCCTTTGCTTTTAAGCTGTCGCTGAATTTCTCTTACATCTTCAAACCCCTCGATCTTATTTGCATTCTCATCCCAACCCGGATTAAAGGTCAGGATGTTGTTCTCAAACATTCCCTGGAAAAGACCTATCAGAGAATTACCGTTTTTCATAATAAGGTAATTCTGCTCCATGCTTCCGGCAAAAGCCGTGAATCCGAGATTCTCATAAAATTGTTTCGATGTCATTAAGTCTTTGACGCTTAGACTAACTGAAAATGCTCCGAGTTTCATATTTCTCCCTTCTTAGATTGGTTGACTAAAAATAGTTATTCAGAATTTGAATTGTTAGTAGTCCGTTCCTCTCGTTCCCAATTTCCCAGACTGTCCGAAGACTCAGATTCCCGGCTCGCTCCCAAACTCCATTTGGGAGCGCTCTTGCACATGAAACTCCGTTTCATAACCTTTTTGTGCGGTCTGAGGTCTTCACTCCTGACGCAAATCCTTTGAAAAAATGATTTGTCTAATAGCTTCTGTATTGGAGATGCAGTTCTGCCACTTCACATTCTCTTGGTGAAAAAGGAGAACTGGAAATTGAAGATCTGAAATAGAACTTATTGCATATAAGAATCGAAGCAGAGCTTCTTTAACAAGTGCGTACCCAAACAGGAGTTTGGGCACGAGCATAAACATTTTCGGACAGCCCTCGGAGATTGGGAAAGAGTTTCAGAACTTGAATTGTAAGTAGTCCGTTCATGATCGCCAAATCTTTCGTGCCCACACTTCACGTGTTATCACCATCAGAATCAAAGACGAATATCCATCGCCTTGGTAAAAGCAATTTTCAAGAACACCGTATTGATAAAATCCATTCTTCTTGTAAAGATTTATTGCATTATCATTTGTGTGAACTACTCCTAAAGTAATTTGCTTCAAGTCGGCATCTGAAAAAGCTCTCTCCATTGTCAAATGTAAGAGTCTTGTTGCAATTCCTTTTCTGTCATAACCCGGTCTTATGTACATGTGACTAATCTCTCCATTGTGCTTTGTCTTCTTTCTATTCTCCTGCATATATCCGCAGATCCCAACCAACGTTTCATTATCAAAAGCGCCAAACAGAAAATCAGCACAATCTTCATTTAAAATTGCTTTGTCAAACTTCAATGATGCAGAATTAATCTCATCTTCATAAAGAGTCCCGAAATTGTCCGGGTAGTTTTGCAGACATTCGAGTCGAATCTGCCTGTAACTGCCGGCATCACCGGATTTCAAAATTCTGTATTTTATGTCTGCGCTCATTTAGTTGTGCATAAGTAATTGATTGAACATTGAATCAGCACCTCGAAGTGTGGAAATGATCTGTGCTTCAAACTACCTGTCTTGAACAACTACTTCAACTTTGATCCTGTCCGGATCCTCGAAGAAGACAGCATAGTAATCTTCACCTCCTGCAAATGGATGACGGTCAGCATAAAGAATATTTATGTTGCGCTTTTTCAATTCTGTTGTCAGGTTGTCAACAAACTCTCTGGAATCGCAATGAAAGGCAAGATGGTTCAGTCCTGTATTCTTTCTGTTATAAGCATTGTTCAGATATTTCTGTTCCGTCTGAACGAGCACAATGTAAGTGTTCTCAAACATGAAACTGATTCCGCATTCCCACTTTTGAAATAAAGTGTAATCAAATTTCACGGTCAGCAGCCATTCCCAAAAAGCAATTGATCTTTCAAGGTTTGAAACATATATCTCAATATGATGAATTTTTCCGTTCACTTTTTAAATACAGTTTGGTAAGAGTATGAATTTATGTAACACATCAATATGAATACATGACATCTTCACAATTCAGAAAAGCAAAATTAGCATTTTGAAGTAATTGATGAAAGTCGATGGATGAGGCTTAGATATATTACGCAACACATCTGTCCAAAACGTTTTAAATATTTGGAGTAAGGGGTTTAACAAAATTCGATGCCAAAAGTTATTCCGTTTTCTTATTGCCCGC
>CALEVL010000005.1 GCA_937924675.1 uncultured Ignavibacteria bacterium
ATTCCAGATTGTCAAGTTCCAGTTCTCCGTTAATAATTTCACTCTTGAAGTGATATGGGAAATCATACTTTAAAGGATATGAAACGGAGTTTCATTTGCAAGTGCGTTCACAAACAGGAGTTTGTGAACTAGCAGAAACTCTCACTTCTCACTTCTCACTTCTCACTTCTCAACTCGCAACTCTACGGAGTTATCTTTCCTACAAAATTATTTGCATTATTATCAACTATCAACGCATCCGTTGCATCAACAGAATAATCTCCGTTCACATCAGTTACTAAATATCCTGTCAGATAATTGTTTGCATCGTTGTCAATGAGAAGCGCATCTGTTGCATCGACTATTCCGTCCTGATTTACATCGCCGCTGTAAATCGCAAAGCGAACAGGCGAATTGTCAACCTGTGCCATATTGCTTCCGTATGCTTTGTTGGCAGATGCCGTGAGATCAAAATTAGTATTAACATTTCGCGTAAAGTTCATTGGTGTATTACTCCATGTCTCAATGCTGTTGCGGTGACGGATATCAACATAATAATTTCCCGAAGGAGCATTGTAGAAATAAAACTTTGCCGTGAAATTCACTTTGTTGATAACTGCTTTTGTCTGGTCCACGATATTGTAAGGATATATACTGCTTCTCAGATTGACTTTGACTGTATCAGATGAATACATTGTCTCGGGTCCCGGCTGATAGAATGCCTGCAGTATCATCTTCATTGTAAGTATGCAATGATTTGCAGGATAAGAAGAAATATACAAGTAACCTCTTCCTCCCTGAGCAGATGTAAGACTGCTGTTATATGCACCTACAAGCGGATCATTCTGACTGTCGCCGTTCACATCACCGGCATTTGCAACAAACCATCCGAAATACTCACCGGTCTTTCCTGTCAGCAATAAGTCAGGACTGTTATTTATTTCTGCACTTCCGAAATGAACATAAGCCCTTCCGGCATTTGTTCCTCCGGCATCATTGTAAAGTGCGCCGATAATCAGATCAGGAATTCCGTCACTGTTCACGTCACCTGCAGATGAAACGCAGATCCCTAACCAGTCACCGGCATTTTCGCCGTAGTAATTCATATCAGCAAGTGTGTTCATGGGATTTCCTCCGTAGAAAAGATATGCTCTTCCTGCATCTATACCTGCCTGGTCATTTAAGAATGCACCAACGAGAAGGTCACCGTAGCTGTCACCGTTCACATCACCGGCAGAGGCAGTACTGTATCCGAACCAATCACCGGCAGCACTTCCGTTCAATACAATATCAGCAACATTATCGGGCGACGGACCTCCGTAAAATACATAAGCTCTTCCTGCGTCAAGTGCAATTCCGTCATTTCCGCTTGCGCCGATTATCAGGTCACCATACGTATCTCCGTTCACATCACCGGCAGAGGCAACAGAAACTGCAAAGTTGTCAGCTGCAGCTTCGCCGGTTAACACTAAATCAACGCCGTTATTCATAGTGTAGTTACCAAAATACACATAAGCCCTACCTGAGTGTGATCCTCCTCCGTCATTGTAGGGAGCGCCGACTATCACATCACTCCAGATATCTCCGATATTATCACCGTTGACGTTTCCGGCAGAAGCAACTCTGAATCCGAATTGATTGCCTGACAATTCTCCTGTGAGAATAACATCAGGAACATTATTCATTGAAGGACCGCCGTAAAATATATAAGCTCTACCCGCGTCTGTTCCGGCGGCATCATTGAGCGGAGCGCCGACTATCACATCGCTGTATAGATCTGCATTCACATCGCCTGCACATGCAACAGAAAATCCAAACTGGTCGCCAATGTTTGTGCCGTTGAGTATGAGATCAGGAACATAATCCATAGGATTTCCTCCGTAGTAAATGTATGCCCTGCCTGCATCAGTGCCGGGACCGTCATTCAGCCGGGCACCGACAATCACATCCGAGAAGCCGTCACCGTTGAGATCTCCTGCAGAAGCAATTGCATAGCCCATCCAGTCACCTGCGCCTTCTGGTTTAAACACACCGTCAACAAGATCCGTCTTAGTGTTGCTGTAAGAAAAAATGTAAGCGTTACCCGGCGTGGAAAGACCATAGCCACCTGCAATTATATCCGGATTTCCGTCTCCGTTGACATCGCCTGCATAGCATACAGACATTCCGAAATATATATTAGTATTTACTTCTTCACCTGCCAATACAAGATCAGGAACATTGTCAACGCTGATTCCGCCAAAGTGTATGTAAACTCTCTTTGCCGGATATGAAGTCACTGCAAAATCTTCGAAGCCGTCCTTGTTATAATCGTTTATGGTTGATATACTTCCGCCAAGTTGGTAGTATGCATCGAGTCCGATCATAGTAATGTCAGCAAGTGCGTCCATTGAGGAACCTCCGTAGAACAACTCCACTCTGCCTTTTGTATCTGAAATGAAGAAACTAGGATTGAGCCCTGATACAAGCACATCATCATAACCATCTCCGTTCACATCTCCGGCAGCAGCTACACCGGATCCAAACTTTGTATCATTTCCCACACCCATCATTGTAAGATCAGAAATGTTGTTCATGCTTGAACCGCCAAGGTAAAGATAAACTCTTCCTTCTGCGCCTTCATACGATGCACCAACTACCACATCATCATAATTATCTCCGTTAACATCTCTTACGCCTGCAACAGAAATACCAAAGGCACCAAGATTACCGATCATTGAAACATCAGGAATATTATCAACTGTGCTTCCGCCGTAAAAGACAAAGGCTCTGCCGTTACCGCGCTGACCGACAATCACATCATCATAGTTATCATTATTCACATCACCTGCTCCGGAGACAGCCGAGCCGAAGTAGTTGTTTGAAGCGGCTCCGGAAAGGATCACATCAGGAATATTATCGGCATTCGCGCCGCCAAAGTATATGTAAGCTCTTCCCACTGTTGAATTGGAATTCTCTGCACCGACAATTATGTCATCATATCCGTCATTGTTAAGATCACCTGCCGACGAGATCGAACCCGAGAATGATTCCGGACTGTTAGGTGCATAGAGGATCAGGTCTACAGTATTGTCAATGAATCTTCCGCCAAAAAAGATATAAACCCGTTCATAATTTATTGAGGTTGCCATAACATCATCATAGCCGTCTCCGTTGAGATCTCCGCAATTAGATGACTTTAGTGCAAAGTAATCAAATCCACCCGGACCGCTGAAAGTAGCAATTGGCGAGATGTTGTAATTTCTTGTATTCGTAAACAACCACACCTTGCCTGCATCTGCACCGGCTTCATCATTTAACGGAGTTCCAATGAGAAGATCAGTGTAACCGTCTCTGTTGACATCGCCGGCATTGGCAACTGTGTAGCCGAACTGATCGTTTGCATTGTAACCTGTGAAAGTTGCATCCGGTATATTGTTGACTACGGTGCCGCCATAGAATACATAAGCACAGCCCGAATTTGTCCCTGCCGCATCATTCTGGCGTGCGCCAACTATGACGTCTTTGAAACCGTCGGCATTAAGATCGCCGGCCGATGCCACGTTGCCTCCGAACAGATCTGTGGTTGCAACACCGCTGAGAGTTACATCTGCAACATTATTCATATTTGCACCGCCGAAGAAAATATATGCAGCGCCGGTTTGTGAGTTGTAATAGAATGCACCGATGATCACGTCGTCAAATCCGTCACCGTTCATATCACCGGCAGAACTGACGGACGAGCCGAAATAATCTGCGGGAGTGGCGCCTGTCATTGTAACATCGGCAGTATTATCCATGCTCTGTCCGCCAAAATAAATGAATGCCATACCCAAAGAACCGGGTCCGAGAATTTCGCTGATGATAATATCTCTATAGCCGTCCGAGTTGACATCTCCTGCGGAAGCCACTGAAACACCGAATGCTGAACCTGGATCACCTGAAGCAAAGATCAGATCAACTGTATTGTCCATCATTCCGGAACCAAAGAATGCGTAAGCTCTTCCCGCATATCCTGCCCAGGCATAAGCTCCTATAACAATATCCGAGAATCCGTCACCATTCACATCACCTGCGTGCGCAACTGAATATCCGAACAGTTCACCGGCGCTTTGACCAGGCAGTACAACATCGGCAACATTATTCATTGAACTGCCGCCATAATAAATGAAAGCTCCGCCCGTGTTTGAAGAGAGTCCGATTGATCCTGCGATCACATCTGCATATCCGTCATTGTTCACATCGCCGGCACTTGAAACAGAGTAGCCGAGTTTCCCGCCTGCAGAAGTTCCTGTGAGAACAACATCAACTGTATAGTCAATGATCTGACTTCCTAAATAAATGTAAGCTCTTCCAGCATCTGTTCCTCCCGCATCATTGAACGGCGCGCCAATGATAATGTCAGAGTAGCCGTCACCGTTCACATCGCCGGCTGAGGCAACTGCGAAGCCGTAATAGTCAACTGCAGATGCGCCCGTAAAGGAATACTCCTGATATGCATCTCCTTCTGCGGAATCGCTTTGCTTTCTGTTGACAGAATTCAGAAGCGGTTGTCCTTTTTCATCAAGAAAGTTTTTGATCTGCTGATCCGGTATGAGTTGATCACTCGCAGGTTTGCCGGAAGGATCATCTGGTATGTTAAGGACGCCGGAATTCCTGTCATTTAGCTGGAGTGAAAATCCTGATGTGCACAAAAGTGAGCTGCCTAAGAATACAAGTATTGCAATGCGGAAAATGTTCTTCATAAATTTGTCTTCTTTAAGAGATAATTTCAGTCAAATTAATGAAATTCTTTTTTTGATGTGCGGGAAAATTCAGGCACGACACAAGTACACTGATTGCGTTAGGACGCCTGCCAGCTGCAGGTAGGGAAGTCCTGACGCCACAGCGCAAGGAAAGCGGGAAGTTTTGCGGAATATTGAGTACTATAATCTTGATATGATAATCTCTATCGGCTATAGAGTTAATTCAAAGCGCGCTACCCAATTCCGCCAGTGGGCTACTCAACGGCTGAAAGACTATCTTGTTAAAGGTATGCTCTCAACGAAAAACGTCTCAATGAAGCTGAAGGAAGATTTCAGGAACTGC
>CALEVL010000006.1 GCA_937924675.1 uncultured Ignavibacteria bacterium
CAGAGAAACTTGGTTTGAATATGTATTCAATTCAACCCAAGAAGTAAGCTGAACTCACGGGAAGCCGGTATTAAAAATACCGGCTTTTGATTCTGAGTTGCAGAAATAAATTTCAAAACATAAGTCAACCACTTGGCAAAAAACAACCATATGCAAACTTCAAAACACTCACATTACATATTCAAGATCATTTCAGCCGATACTTTCTTTAAGAGTTTTCTAATTGTGGCATCACTATTGTTTTTGATTCCATCTGCATCATATAGCCAGGATGATACTGCTCCTCCTGAATATAATGACACAAACAAGGCGGAGATGAAAATTGAAGCTAAGGAAAACTATAAGAATGAAATTGCAGGTGAATTTACTCCTGGCAGAGGATTTGATGTTGTAAAGACAAGCTTCGCAAGTTTAAATGTGAGCGGATACCTGCTTGCCAGATATATAAATCAGCTTCCGGAAAAGACTACATTCACTGATCATTTGGGCAGAGTGAATGAATTGGACCCAAGAAATGACATTCAGATACACAGGGTGTTTGTTTGGTTTACAGGTTTTCTGGGAAAAGAGCAGTTCAGATACAACCTGACTGTGTGGGGACTCCCGACAACAAATCAGGTTTTGATATTTGGAAATCTTACTTATTCTGTAGCAAAATCATTTCGACTTGGAGTTGGGATTGGTCCGAATCTTGGAGGACGTTCATTGCAAGGAACCTGGCCTTATTTCAACAGCAGCGACCGACAATTGGCTGAAGAATCTTTACGCCCTGGATTTACCGGTAGCTTCTGGATAAATGGTGAAATGCTCCCGCGTCTGAATTACACAGTAGCAATAGGCAATAACCTGAGTCAGCTGGGTACTACTGCTTCTAATTTAACAAGAGACCTGACCACGAGTGCCAGTTTACTTTGGATGCCTACAACCGGTGAATTCGGTGAGCGCGGGGGACAAGGTGATTTTGAGTATCACAAGAATCTTGCAACAAGATTCGGAGTGTCTTATGTTCATGCTAAGGATGACAGGCTCGCACCGCTTTCCGATGCGGCCGCAAAAAACACACAAGTAAAACTTTCTGACGGACTGAATTTCTATGATAGAGGGTCACTTGCGGATGGAGTAACTGTCCAGAAAGCCAATTATGATGAAGGATCCGTTGATGTCGGATTAAAGATCAAAGGCTTCCATTTCCAACTTGAATACTTCTTCCGATATCTTTCAAACTTCGTTACTGATGGTCCTGTTCCTGTAAGTTCTCTATTCGATCACGGCGGTGTGGCCACAGTGTCATATATGTTAATGCCAAAAACTCTTAATGCATATGTTTCTTCTACATATCTTTTTGATCAGTTCCAGAGATATCCATGGGAAGTTGCAGTAGGAGCTAATTACTATCCTGTTAAGAGCAGAAGTTGGAGATTGAATGCTCATCTTATCTATGTTGACAGGTCATCTGCTGATTCGTATTTTGGATTTTATTTGAAGGGATTGAAAGGTCCGATTCTTTCAATTGGGACTGACATACTCTTATAAATTAACAAGTAAGCAAGAAACCATGAAACGAATATTGATTTTAGCAACAGTTGTTGTATTTGCTTCATTCGGGCAGTCAAA
>CALEVL010000007.1 GCA_937924675.1 uncultured Ignavibacteria bacterium
CATAGTCCCCCTGATTCATCAGCAACTGCATTGTGCCTTGAGACTTATGTTCCGCAATCAGCCAGTTAACAATGATCTTATAATCAAGAGCATCTCTGAAGCCAAACTTTGCTGTTCTGTCAAACATAAATGGAATCGTATCAGACACATTTGTTATCGGATATCCTTCGAGGCCTTTGTAAATAAACTTCACAGTGTCACTCTTTTTTGAACTAGTACCAGCCAGAACAACCGGTCTTTCATCCTTAGGCAGCATCTCAACTGCCTCCAGTGCAAGTATGGATGATGAACTGTGATGTGCATGAGTTCCCGGCGTTGCTGCCAGTACGAATACATAGTTGTACTTTTCTCTTTCAATCAGTTCTTTCAGATAATTCTTTACAAAACCAAGATCCCAGATATTGCTGTCAAGGATTTCATGAATATCGGCAGAGGTAGCATAGCGATGATCTTTCTGATTCAGATAGAAGTAATTTCTTATGCCAACAATCTTCCCGCCTTCTTCAAGTTCTTTCTGCCGGATAGCCGGAAGATGTTTTCTACCTACTTCCTCATCCGTAAGCTCAAGTCCGTAAATGCTTTCAGCGAGAGTTGAATACTTGTAGCCGCCTTCACCGTTTGTTACAAGTGCAAGATCAACAATTCCATCAAGATCGTGAACAATTTTGTAATTGGTTGCTGCAAACACCGCATCATCATCCGGATGCGCCGTGACAATTAGCACCTTTGGAGGATCTTCGGCATGCGCTTGAGTAAGGGATATGTAAAAAAATAAAAACGCTGAGACTAAGAGAAGTTTCAAGAGATAATTATTTCGCTGTTTAGATTGAAAGCAACTTATCTATAGAGAGATTAATATTCAAGGCTTTGAATAGAGTTGAGAGTTGAAAGTTAAGAGCTGAGAGTTGCTTCAGAGCCCTCCTTATGGAAAGAGTCCTCCGATATATTGTTCAAGCTAGTTTCTTCTTCAGCCAATTTCTTTCATTCACATTTATGTCCTTCTCCAGTTTTTTCGACAAGGAATGGAGTTCAGCAGTATCATTTTTTTCTTTCAGCAAAGCTATACGCTTGATATATGATGCAAACTTCTTGCCTCTCTCTAAAATGGCCGGCTTGATCCTGGAATTCGATGAAAGGAAATGTCTGAATGAATCTATCTCACTAAAAAAAGAATCCATATAGCCGAGTTCATAATATGTCTTTATCCTGAGTAACTTCAGATCTTTGCGGAATATATCTCTGCTGAATTCTGCTTCATTGGAGAATTTCAATGACTCCTCAAATGTCCCTTTTTCAAAGGCCAGCAAGGAACGGCAGTAATTTATGAAAGCCTTTCGGTATTCGGGTGAAAAATGATCTTCATAGTTCTTTATGAATTTTCTGATTGAGTCAAACTCACCAAGACTCTTGCATTCCACTATGTAATTCCTGCAAAAGCTGAGCTGAAGAAATTGTGAGTACTCGAGAAACAGTTTCTCGTTAAGAATTATACTGTTGATCTCAAAACTCTCCTTCATATAAGAATTGCCATATTTCAGATTCCGGTAATTACAGAATCTAAGCATGAAGACATAACAGCCAAGTCTGTCATGAGCAGAGAACTCAATTCTTCTTGAAATGAGCAAGTCCTTCAGCTTGTGATAACTGTCTGTATTCTCTCCATCCTCAACTATTGAATTGCAGTAGTAAACCATCTTCAAATAATTTGCGTAAGCATGTCCAGAAGAATCTGTTTGGTTAATAAACTTTTCAAAATCAAAACTCCCCATGAATGATTCTATAATCCTTGCTTCTGTAACTACATTCGGGAAACTCTTACGATGATTCATATAAGAATAAAATACTCTGAGAAACAACTCAGTAAATGCATCAACAGATTCAGCATAGCTCTTCTCCATAATTTCATCTCTCAGATTTGTTCTGTGATTCTTCATCTCTGTGTGTATGAGAAATTTTTCAAGCAGTGAGAATGAATCTGTTGATTTAACTTTTTTCGTTTCACTAATACACTTCC
>CALEVL010000008.1 GCA_937924675.1 uncultured Ignavibacteria bacterium
CATAGTCCCCCTGATTCATCAGCAACTGCATTGTGCCTTGAGACTTATGTTCCGCGATAAGCCAGTTAACTATTATCTTATAATCGAGCGCATCTCTGAATCCGAACTTTGCAGTCCTGTCAAATGTAAACGGAATTGTATCTGAAACATTTGTAATAGGATAGCCCTCAAAGCCTTTGTAAACAGACTTTACCGTGTCGCTTTTTCTGGAACCTGATCCCGCAAGCACAACAGGTCGTTCATCCAAAGGCAGCATTTCAATTGCCTGCAATGCAAGTATTGATGACGCACTGTGATGCGCATGAGTTCCGGGAGTAGCGGAGAGAACAAAGACATAATCATACTTTTCTCTTTTAATCAGATCTTTCAGATAGTTTCTCACATAGTCAAGGTCCCAGATGTTGCTGTCGAGAATTTCTTTAATGTCTGCAGAAGTTATGTACTTGTGATCCTTCTGACTCATGTAATAATAATTTCTTATGCCAATTATCTTGCCGCCTTCTTCAAGTTCTTTTTGTCTTATTGCAGGCAGATGTTTTCTGCCAATATCTTCTTCAGTCAGTTCAAGTCCGTAAATACTCTCCGCGAGAGTTGAGTATTTGTAGCCTCCTTCACCGTTCGTGACAAGAGCAAGGTCAACTATGCCGCCAAGATCATGGACGATCTTGTAATTTGTAGCTGCGAATACTGCATCATCATCCGGATGAGCTGTGACAATAAGCACTTTCGGTGGTTCATCCGCAAATGCTTGAACGTGAACTGCAAAAGAAAAAAGAAGTATAACTGTTGTTAGAAGTTTGGCCGATATTGGTTTCATCTGAGATTTGATTGAAAGCAACTTATCAATAGAGAGATTAATATTCAAGGCTTTGAAGGGAGTGGAGAATTGAGAATTAAAAATTAAAAATTAAGAATTAGGAATTGAGAATTAATAATTCAGAGTTAAGAGTTGAGGAAAGAAAACGCGTATAGAGATGTAATGAGTGCGTATAATGAAATGCTGCAGAGTCTTCCGCTTGAACAATTTCGAAGAATTCATTGATCCGTCCCGGAATGACTCTGCAGTTAAGACAAGACAGTTTACCTGTTCAGCACCATCTTCCTCACTTGTACAAAATCTCCGGCGTTCATCCGGCAGAAATAGATCCCGCTTGATTGAAGCTCTCCATTATCATTTGTCCCATTCCATGTTACGGAGTAATTTCCCTTAGTCATGAAGGAATTCTCGAGTGTTGCAATCCTCTGTCCGAGTGAATTGAATACAGTAATTGAAACATCAGCATCTTTACTCAATCCAAACTTTATTCTGGTTTCAGGATTGAAAGGATTCGGATAATTGCTGCCGAGATAGAATTCTAAAGGCACAGAAGTTTCTAACTCATCGGATTCTTCAGAAATAACTTGTTCATCAGACATGCATGACAATGTTGTAAATCTCTGAGATGCGGAATATGTAAGATTCACAACAGGCGCTGTTGTATCGCAAATTGTTCTTACTCTCCAATTATAGGCAGTGTTACATTTCAGCCCTGTCAGCATAGCAAAGTTCTGAGTTCCTGGAACTCTCACATAAGTCCATGCTTTTTTGACCGAAGGTGTAGTTGCATTCTGAAATATGACTTCATACTTCTGTGCGCCGTTAACCGCTCCCCAGCTTAGCTTTGCACTAGTCTTTGTAACTTCACTTGTGCTCAGACCTTGTGGAACCGGGCATGGAGGAGGCGATACTCCCTGAATTATTTTCGCTGTATTTCCTCCCACAACATAAACAGAATTATCCGTTCCGAAATCAAATCCGTTTGCATAACTTCCCGGCATAGTCAGCGTCCATCCTGATGTTCCGTTGCTGTTGACTTTGCATATTGCCATCTCCGTCATTGTTCCGGCGGCAAGATAAATATTGTTCTGCGGATCCATCTTGAGTTGCGCATGAAGCATCAGGTTGTATGTGCCGTCTGCATCCGGATTGAGCCAGACCTGATTTCCATTTGCATCAACTTTTACAAAAGCTGAACCGAAGCTTCCTTGATTTGGATAGCCCACTGCTACAGGCAAATTATCGCTGCCCACTTCTATTCTTTGCGCTGCAATGCTGAAATTTCGTGTCCATATTTCCGATCCCGCCGGGCTGACCTTCTTTATCACAGATCCGGAACTGACTATATAAGCGTTTCCAAACGCATCCCCGGCAACATCTCCGACAGAAACGCTGCTCATGCCGGCAATGCTCCATATCGGATTTCCGCTCAGATCAAGTTTTGCAAATCCATTGACGCTTCCATAGATTGATCTTCCGGCAATCACGATACAATTATCTCCGGTGAACTTAAAATTAAGTGGCGCGCCAATGCCGCCTCCGTTAAAGTAAGTCCATAAGGTTGAACCGTCCGGAGCAAACTTCTTTACTTTTGTAACAAAGCCGTATTGTGTACTGCTTCCCATACCGAGTACATAGATGTTGTTGCTTGCATCAGTTATACACTTCTTTGTATATGAGCCGTCGAAAGAATTCTCATAGACATTTCTCCACAGAAGATTTCCGCTCGGATCAAACTTCATAATTATACTTGCGGCGTTGACAGGATTTGAATATCCTGACATCAGACTTCCTGCAACGATTGCGTTACCGAGATTGTCGGTTTCCACCCATACTGCCTTTTCCCATTTTGTATTATCGGTCTGATCATACTTTACTGTCCAGAGAGAAGTGCCGCTTGAATTTCTCTTGGTAACGTAAATGTCTCCGGCAGGATTATATTCATAATCAACCGTGAAAACATTATTCGAATTATCAACGGCAATTGATACACCGCGTGTGTATTGAATCCAGTTGACACTTGCCTGCGAGTGTGAGACTACCGGTATGGCAAGCATCAGAATTAAGATAAGACTTTTCATGATACTGCTGAATTTTGGTTAGTAGAATATTGACGATCCTTTGGAATCACCAATAAGATCTCCTGTCGGGTCAGGAAAAGGTTAGAAGTAAATGTATGCAGTAGGATCTGTCAGTATGAATCAAACTTAACTGCAATTATTGCGAAAAGAAATTTAGAAATTTTTGCTGTCGATGTTTGTCCCGGGTGCAGTAAAAATTTCACTTCCTGCCGCTGTTTGATTCTATACAAAATTAATGTTTGCAATTCTCTTTTGACAAACCAAAACTTGCCTAAGTGTAGTATTGAAATTGTAAATAGGGAAAACTGAATGTAGCTCCAGCTTCGCTGGAGTTCTTGCGTTCCGCCGGAGTCGAAAACATTTTTTTGTCATTCCGAGCGAAGCCAGTAGTCTATGTACTAGCGAGTTACATTTCTTTATGGATCCCTCGCTGCGCTCGGGATGACAAAGTCCGTTAGAGGGAGTTTGTCAATTGCCTAATTCATCCACATTTTTTTTGTCATTCCGAGCAACGTGAGGAATCCACTTGCTTTAGGAGTGTCAATCGAATTGTCTGAACGCCGCGATCTATTCATCCCGCATTCTTTCATATCATTATCTATAAGTATGAATAGATTTCTTCTGCCCGACTCAATGCACTTAAGATCATTATTGCAATAAAACAGGCGGACGCTTTGCTCGAAATGACAATATGTGTTGGTTAAGTTAACTGAAAAATGGATGACACTTCCCGACACAAGTAAATTAATTGCGTCAGTAAGGAAATCCTGATGCCACAATGAATATGGGTCAACGCTCAATTTTCTCAGCACGAA
>CALEVL010000009.1 GCA_937924675.1 uncultured Ignavibacteria bacterium
GCGGGTTTCAGCATCTGCGTCAATGATGAACAGGCGCAATATCCTGTAACGATAGATCCGTTGTCAAGCTCGCCCAATTGGGTTGTAAACTTCGGTTACAGTTTTGGCTCAGCTGCTTCTGCGGCAGGCGATGTAAACGGGGACGGTTACGGTGATGTGATTGTGGGAGCAAAAGAACATATTACAAATTTCGCAAATGACGGAAAGGTTTATCTATTCCTTGGTTCAGCTGCAGGATTGTCAGTAACGCCTGCATGGTCTTCAATAGGAGCCAACCAAGGCTCAGCGTATGGCAATAACATAGCAACTGCGGGTGATGTAAATGGTGACGGTTATAGTGATGTAATCATAGGTGAGCCCGGATACAAAGTTGCCAATGTAAGCAGGGGAAGAGCTCTGGTTTACCTTGGTTCACCGGGCGGTCTGTCCGCAAGTCCTGACTGGACTGTAGTCGGAAGTTCATCTGATCTAGGACGTTCAGTTTCCACAGCAGGCGATGTGAACGGTGACGGTTTCAGTGATGTGATAGTCAGTACAGCATATGGACCAATTGATTCCGCCACAATTTTAGGTGGAGCTTTTTTGTATCTCGGCTCTTCTTCAGGATTATCTTCAACACCGGTATGGCAGACAAACGGCACCAAGTATTTTGAGAATTTCGGCAACAGCATCTGCACGGCAGGTGACATTAACGGCGACGGTTTTTCTGATGTAATAATCGGAGCTCCTCAATATTCCGTAACTTTATCATCAAACGAAGGAGCAGCGTATGCATTCTACGGATCAGCATCCGGCTTGTCTGATTCGGTGGACTGGTTTGTTATTGGACAACAGCCGGGATATAAGTTTGGCTTTGCAGTCTACACTGCAGGAGACGTAAATGGTGACGGATACAGTGATGTAATTATCGGTTCACCCGATTCCGGCAAGGCGGAAGTCTTTCACGGATCAGCCGCAGGATTATCAAATACCTCTAACTGGAACTATGCCGGCGCAATCGGTTCCGGCTTTGGATACAGCGTCTCAACTGCAGGTGATTTTAACGGTGATGGTTATTCTGATGTTGTTATCGGAGCTCCCGGAGATTCGGGAAAGGCGTATGCTTTTTCCGGCTCACCTTCCGGACTGTCGGCAAACAGTGTTTGGTCAGTCAGCAACGACGGTTCAACAAACTCATTTGGCTTCACTGTTCGCATTGCCGGTGATGTGAACGGCGACGGTTACAGTGATGTGCTAATCAGTGGATATTCTCCAAAAGCTTTTGCATATCATGGCTCACCTTCAGGATTTCCTCCTGCAAATAATTGGACTTACAGCAGTGGTGGCGGAAGCTTTGGCTGGACAGTTGCAAGTGCAGGTGATATTAACGCTGACGGATACAGCGATGTTGTCATTGGTGCGCCGGATTATGATAACGGGTCCATTGTTGTAGGCAGATTCTTCATCTTCCACGGATCAACAAACGGATTGCCATTGACGCCGACGCTTATTAAGACCGGAACAAACTCAGGTGCAAGCTACTATCGTGTTGGAAGATGTGTTGCTTCAGCAGGGGATGTTAACGGTGACGGTTACTCTGATGTTGCGATCGGAATAACTAACGGTGTGTTTGGTGTAAATTCCTTTGGAGGCGTTGAAATCTATTACGGCTCATCAAGCGGGATCAGTTCAACTCCTTCTTGGACAAAGTCCTCAAGTGTATCCGGAGATGACTTCGGAACTTCAGTAGCTTCTGCGGGTGATGTGAACGGTGACGGTTACAGTGATATCATAGTTGGTGCCTCGAAACTCAACTTACAAAACGGTGCAGCGTATGCTTTTTATGGTTCTGAAAATGGGTTGTCCTCCAACTCGGATTGGTCAGCCGGAGGTGCTTTTGGTTCATGGTACGGCTACAGTGTTTCAAGTGCCGGCGATGTGAACGGTGATGGCTATGCAGATGTAGTTGTAGGTGCGCCTTTGTTGTCAAGCTCCGGCGGTGCATACGTCTATCACGGTTCTTCTTCCGGATTATCTGTATCAGCGAATTGGCAGCACACTTCACCTTACACTCAACCACGATACGGAATTAGTGTTGCATGCGCCGGTGATGTTAATGGAGACGGGTACAGCGATGTACTGATTGGGCTTAGCAAATATTTCTTATTCCCGATTCAGGCAGGAGCTGCTGCTTGCTATTACGGGTCATCCACCGGACTGAATCCGATCTTTCCGGAATGGTTTGTGGAAGCACCAGATTTAAATTTTGCTCATGAATTCGGAGGATGTGTTTCTTCTGCGGGTGATGTAAACGGTGACGGATACTCAGATGTTATTGTAAGTGCTCCATATCCTTTTGGAGATGTATATTGCTATTACGGAAATTCATCAGGATTGCCA
Organism: uncultured Ignavibacteria bacterium; assembly: GCA_937924675.1. GTDB lineage: Bacteria > Bacteroidota > Ignavibacteria > Tepidaquicellales > Tepidaquicellaceae > JADJAH01. The sequence goes on from CALEVL010000009.1 coordinate 2,380, forward strand.
TTGTCATACAATACAAGCTTAAATAATCCGTCAACACTGAGATTCGGATATTCTGCCGCATCGGCCGGTGATGTCAATGGTGACGGATACTCGGACATTCTTGTAGGAGCTTACTTCACAGGAGGTGGTCACGCGTTCCTATATAACGGAAATTCTTCATCCGGCAAGAGC
>CALEVL010000010.1 GCA_937924675.1 uncultured Ignavibacteria bacterium
TGGAATAGAACTTATTGCACGTAATAATCGAAGCAGAGCTTCTTTAACAAGTGCGCACCCAAACCGGAGTTTGGGTACGAGCATAAACGTTTTCGGACAGGCTGGAACACGCGGGAATCACAGAATGGGTTGGTTTTGAGACAGCCTCTATAAGGGAGGGAAAATTGATTGCAGCAAATCTGTAACAGCGTTTCCAAATCTCCTCCCCCTTCAGGAGGAGTCCGTGCGTGGGCGAGTATTAAGCATTAGTGATAAATTAACTTCTGTTCCGTTGAATATTAAAGCAACTTAAAGTATTTTGAACAAAAAAAATAAAGGAATTATAAAGATATGTCAGACACAAAAGAAAATGTTGCTAAAGCTTTTGATTTTGATTCGCTTTGGAACTACAATGATCCTGCCGCAACGGAAGAAAAGTTTAACAAGGTCTTGCCTCAGATAAAGGAATCCGGCAGAACATCGGATTATCTTCAGCTCTTAACGCAAATTGCCCGCACTTACGGACTTCGAATGAAGTTTGATGATTCACACAAACTGCTTGACGAAGTTGAGAAACAATTGAACAACGCCGATTCCAAAACCAAGGTAAGATATCTGCTTGAGAGGGGAAGAACATTCAACTCATCTGGAAAGATCAATGAAGCCCGTGAATTATTTCTTGAGGCATTTGATCTGGCAGTTGAATCAAACGAAGATAATCTTGCCGTTGATGCCGCTCACATGGTGGGAATAGTTGAATCAGACAAACGGTCATTACAATGGAATGAAAAGGCATTGGCTTTGGCAGAAAACTCTTCCGATCCAAAAGCCAATAAATGGCTCGGTTCACTTTATAACAACATCGGCTGGACTTACTTTTCCATGAAGCAATATGAAAAAGCATTAGAACTTTTCAAAAAAGATGCCGTATGGTATGAGCAAAACAATGTTAGAAATTATGTGAATGTTGCAAAGTGGTCTGCCGCAAAGACACTCCGCATGATGGGCAAGACCGATGAGGCGCTTGAAGAGCAACTCCGCCTCCATGAGCTTTTCCTTAATGGCGAAGCAGAGGAAGACGGATATGTATATGAAGAACTTGCTGAATGTTACCGGCTGAAAGACAATAATGATCAGACAAAACATTTTGCTGCACTTGCGTATGAAATTCTTTCAAAGGATATCTGGATGGAAGCAAACGAGAAGGAACGCTTAGACAGACTGAAGACACTCGGAGGAAAATAGATTTGAAATTCGGGCATACAGAAATATTCGTTTCAGATCCAATGACTTCAAGAATATTTTACGAGAGCATTCTCGGATTTGAAGTAATTGATGTTCAGGATGACAAATACATCTGGCTAAAATCTGACGGCGTGCATTTTCTGCTAAGGCCCGGCAGAGTGAACGAAAGAAGTGAATCATATTCTACCTCATCAACCGGATTCGTCATCTACACAGAGGACCTTGACAAAGCCGTGCAGACTCTCGAATCAAGAGGTCTCAAATTCAAAGGCACCGATGGTTCACCTAAGTGTCCAACTTTTACCGATCCGGACGGAAACTGGTTTCAGCTTGTAAACCCAAATGATCATTAACAAACAACCAAATAAATGGACGAGCAAACTTCAAAAGATGAATGGGAAAAACTCAACAAGAGAATTGATGAGATTGACAAGGAAATAGAGATTCTCCGAAAGAAAAAAATTGAGTTGAATGCGAAAGCCGGGGCTATGAAAGTTCTGAACTACACGCTCAGAGACAGACATGGCAATGATGTGAAACTGTATGATCTGTTTGGTGGAAACAAATATCTTATTACAATTCACAACATGGGAAAGGGATGTGATTACTGCACTATGTGGGCAGACGGCATGAAGGACACTTATAAGCAGATTGAAAAGAAAGCAAAATTCATTCTGGTATCTCCCGATATGCCTGAAGTGCACAAGGCATTTGCAGAAGCTCGGGGATGGAATTTCAATTCTTATTCTTCATACGGCTCCGAGTTTACTTATGATCTTGGTTACGAAATCAGAAAGGAAGGCAAAAAATTTTATTGGCCCGGAGTCTCGGTGCTTGAAATGCTTGA
>CALEVL010000011.1 GCA_937924675.1 uncultured Ignavibacteria bacterium
ACTCCGGATTTGAATATGAACTTGCACCGACGATAATGTCGCTGTAACCGTCACCGTTCACATCGCCTGCCGATGCAACGCTTGAACCGAAGACCGCGCTTGCAAGATTGATCTCAAGGAAAGTAGATCCGCTTATGCCTGTCAATGAACCGTAGTAGATCCATGCAGCGCCTTCATCGTTCTGACCGTTGTCATACGTCCAGGCCCCAACAACCACATCTGAATATCCGTCGCCGTTAACATCACCGGCCGTGCTTACTGAATGTCCGTATTTCGCATTACCCTGATTCACTTCAGTTACCCAACTGTAAGATGAATTCAAGCCGGTAGAAGAGCCGTTAAAAATATATGCTCTGCCTTCTTGAGTTTGTCCGCTTGCATAATTTTCCGCTCCTACTATGATATCACTGTATCCGTCACCATTAACATCACCTGCGGTTGAAACCGCACAGCCAAAGAATTCTCCTGATGTATCTCCAAAAAGATTGTAGTTCCAGAGTGCATTAATCCCGGCAAGAGATCCGTGAAATACATATACTCTGCCTTGCCCTGCCCAGTTAGGTCCGCCCACAAGCACATCGGAAAAACCGTCACCGTTAACATCACCGGCAGTTGAAATCGAATAACCGAACTGTGCTCCTGCGGAATTGCTTTCACTGATTGTGCCGGCAGTGGCGCTGAGTCCGGTTGCAGAGCCGTGATAAACATAAGCTCTTCCTTCGTCTGCTTGACCGTTGTCATACAGGTATGCTCCAACTATCACATCACTGAATCCGTCTGCATTGACATCACCCGCGCCTGCTACTGAATATCCGTAGAATGCATCCTGCTGATTGCTTTCGTTGGTCCATGACTGCTGTGTACTGAGGCCGTTCTGATAACCTGTGTACAATCGAACCTTACCTTCATTTCTTTCGCTTATAGTTGATCTCAGGTTTGAAGTGGCAAGCACATCGCTGTATCCGTCACCGTTCACATCGCCGGCTAGGGCAACAAACTCCCCAAAGAATGCTGTATCTTCATTACTTTCAACTGTCCAGTCAGCATTCGCGGGCGTTCCGTTTGCCCCCAGGCCTGACGGAGAGCCAAACCAACCGAAGACTGTTCCCTCCATGTTCTGTCCGTTAGTGTAGAGCATTGCGCCAGCGATGATATCTCCGTAGCCGTCACCATTTACATCACCCGCAGTCGAGACGGATGATCCCATAGCTGCGCCAATCTGATTTGATTCAGCAGTCCAGCCCGGGCTGGCAGCCAATCCCGTAGAGGAGCCGTTGTACACATAGACCCTCCCTTCGTTTTCCTGTCCGCCGTTTGTATTGATCGCGCCGATGACGGCATCAGAGTATCCGTCACCGTTGATATCACCTGCCGTGGAAATGCTGTTACCGAAGAAACTTTGCTGAGGACCGATCTTCGTCCAGTTTGCTGTTGCCGAAAGCCCGGTTGAAGAGCCATAAAATGCAAACACCCTGCCTTCGTTATAGCCGGCAAAAATGTTTGAGTTGTATCTGTACTGTCCGACAAGAATGTCGGAGTAACCGTCGCCGTTAACATCACCGGTCGTTGCAACAGCAGATGCATATTGCTGGTTGTAAGGTTCACCTATGTTTGATGACCAGTTCGGAGAACCGCTCAGGCCTGATGCCGAGCCATGATAAGCAA
>CALEVL010000012.1 GCA_937924675.1 uncultured Ignavibacteria bacterium
CAACTTTCAACGCTGCATCGCTACCAAGCGGAACATACTTCTGCATGATGAAAGCAGGAGAGTTTACGGCAACGAAAAAGCTTGTGGTGGTGAAATAAGAGTTGAGAATTTGCGCGTCCCCGCAGAGTAACTTCGCAGAATGCACGATGCAGATCAAGTGATTGTCAATGCAAAGGACTCTGCGGAAGAGCAATTAAAAATTAAAGATTGATAATCATGAGATTAGCAATCAGGCACGATGAACATAGCGTTCTGAATCTCAGCAATTCTATACTCAGCTATTTCTAATTTTTAATTCCTAATTTCTAATTGAATAATGCGAAGGACTCTGCGGAGGAATGATGGGGAATTGAAAATTGAAAATGGAGAATTGCAGCGAAGCCGTCCCTTCGGGAAAAATGGAAAATTGAAATCATGAAATCAATATTTTGCACAATGAAAATTGCGTTCTGAATCTCTGCAATTCTATACTCAGCTATTTCTAATTTCTAATTATTAATTTCTAATTAACTACAAAGCTTCTTCATACAATCTATCAGCCATAATAAAAAAGCCCCGCAAAATTGCAGGGCTCTTTGTGTCAGGTGATTGTCTTCTTCCTTATTTGATGAGTGTCATCTTCTTTATTGCGCTGAAATCTCCGGCTTGAATCTTGTAAATGTAAATTCCGCTGGAGAGATTCGATGCGTTGAAATTAACTGTGTAACTTCCGGCTTCCTTCTGTCCGTTGACAAGAGTCATGACTTCATTGCCGATAACATCATATACCTTTAACGTAACGAGCGAGTTAGCCGGTATATCAAAGTTAATCTTTGTTGACGGATTGAAAGGATTCGGATAGTTCTGCGAAAGACTGAATTCAACCGGAATACCAATGATCACCTCACCGGAGAGGTAATGATATTCAAAATTTCCGTTGTAATCAGTTTGCTTCAGGCGGTATTCATAAGTGCCTGATGCAAGTCCCTTGTCAGTAAATGAATAATTCCTTACCTCATTTGTTGTGCCGCTGCCTGCAACTGTTCCTGCAACAGTCCATGTTCCGTTTCCGCCATTGGATTTTTCAATATCGAAAGACATGTTGTTGAGCTCTGAGGAAGTTGACCAGTTCAGCGTTACGCTGCTTCCGATGACGGAAGATGTGAATGAGGAAAGTTCAACAGGAAGCGGAACATCATTAATGATTATTCTGCCAAGACCTTGTTCCGGATATTGTGTGCTGCTGATATTGCCGCCCAACTCGTTTTGAATGAAGTCAGCAAATGCACCCTGATAGCTTACACCAATTGAGCTGAATGGAATTCCTCTGAAAGGATATTGATCGCCGCCGTTTGCGAGGAAGTCAATTGTTGCAATGTTCAGATCAGGTCCCGCAACAACAACTCCGTTTATGACAAGCGGCTCTCCTATGCCGTTGTTTGAATTGGTAAGTATAACGTTTCTTACTCTTGTACCGGGTGTAAGCACGTTTCCTGAATTGTCAACGATCTGTCTTTGTCCCTGAAGATTGTATTCAACAATCATTCCTGCAACCTGTGCAAATCGGCCATCAGTCTGTGCAACGTTTGAAATTGCGTTCTCAAGAATTTCTTTAACCTGAGTTCTGGGAACATTTGGAACAATACAAACAAAATTCGGGAAAGGCAGAACGGAGAATGTCGTAAGCTCGCTGATATTTCCTGCCGGTATTACAGAGTTATTTCTTATGCCGCCGCCGTTTTGAAGAGCAATATCCGGAACCGGTTGACCAAATATTGGAGCAAGCTGAGTAGCTTTCCAAAGGAACGCATCTGCAATAATGTCTCCGAGATTTGTCTCGCGTGTTCTTACTGAACTTCTTCTGCCGTCAAGTGCTACTTGTGATTGAGCAATTATGTTTGAACCAAGAGCAGCAAGTCCCTGACCCACAGGCATATCTATTTCATTAACAAGCTGTGCGTTCCTTGTTACTGAATCAGGATTTGCTCCGCCTGCTACTCTTACTGGTCCGCTTGATGTATCAACTGATACAAGATTTCCCGAGTTGTCAAACTCACAAGCAAACTTCCCGATGTATTTATAAGCGCCTTCGGTTGTTATTACCGGTACAATATTATTATTCAGATTGGGAATGTTGTACGGATAGTTGCCATAAACTATATCTCCCGGAACAAGGAGGTCACCCGGGTTTGCAAGCACTTCACTTCCTCCGCCTGCTACCATGATGTCAACACCGCTGAGCATTCTACACAGAGCCGAATCTTCCTTTATTGACTGAAGATGGCTGATAAGAATTATGATGTTTACTCCATTGCTGGTCAGATTGTTAACCTGAGCCTGAACAACGTTTGCAACGTTTGTATCTATTACAACATTTCTTGGACTGGAGATAAATGGCAGTCTTGGGGTGATTGCTCCGACTATGCCAACCAAAGTTCCGTTAATGTTAAGAACACGATTCGGTGCAATCCTGCCTGAATTAACCAACATCTGAAGACTGTCCTCGCCGGTGAAATCTGCATTTGCACAAAGCCACGGTGCCTGTGGCAGAGGCTGAAAATCTCTGATTATCTGTGCAAGTATATCCGGTCCGAAATCAAAATCGTGATTGCCGATGCAGATAGCATCATAATCAAAAGAGTTCATTGCAACAACATCATAGTAAGGAGTACCATATGGCAATTGCTGGCTGAGATAGAAATCAGGTCCTGCAAGTGTGTTGTCACCAGATGAAAGCATGATCACAGGACTGTTTGATGCGCTTGCCTGTGCTCTGAGTGTATCAAGCAGAGTCTTGAATCTTGAAACACCGCCGAAATTTGACAACGCATTTTCTCCGGCTTTCAGGAGTTTTGACTCACCGTCATTGTTGTGAAGCACTGTGAGCTTGAACTGAGCGAAAGTATGTGAACCGGCAATGAATGTAATCAATACCAGCAACAGAGCTTTCATTAAGAGGTTGGATCTTCTCATGAGTAATGGGTTTAGTTTATTATTTGAATTCAAATATATTCAAATAGAATTATTTGGGTTACCGGTGACATTCACAAATTGTTATCCTTATGTAAAGGAATCTTAACTGCTCACATCATAGTGAATTGTTAGCAATGTATGCTTCCCAGCGCAGTGACCATTCAAGCTGAACAGTTGAAAAATGCAGCTCAGCCGATCCTTTCTTTTGCTTCAGAGTCCCGGAAAAGCACCGGAGACTCTGATGCGGGCTGAAAAAATGCAGCTCAGCCGATCCTTCGGGGAAATTAGAAATTAGAAATTAAAAATTGCCGCCCACGGCGGTGTCTCCATGATCTTTGTGACTCTGCCGCAAGCTACAGGCAATTGACCTGCGCTCAAATCCAATATTTCTTTTGCGTCTGAGTCCCGGAAAAGCACCGGAGACTCTGATGCGGGCTGAAAATTGTTCTGACTCTCTGCAATATTTTACTCCGCTATTTCTAATTTCTAATTCTTAATTTTTAATTGACTAAAGCGGAGGAATGAATAATGTCACTGATTAGTATCAAATAACTCCCGATCTTCTTCAAATCAAACTTGCATGTTCATTCAAAAAGAATTTTCACTAAGCTCCTACCCAAGAGGATTTCACATTATCACAAAAGAAGTAACAGAGCAGATACCTGAACTTCGAAAAGTGAAAGCAGGTCTTTTGCATTTGTTCATCAAGCATACCTCGGCTTCGCTTGCAATAAATGAGAATGCTGATCCTGATGTCCGAACAGATTTTGAAACGCATTTCAATATCATAGTGCCTGAAGGCGGCAGGCATTATCTGCATACTGCGGAAGGTCGGGATGATATGACCTCGCACATAAAAGCATCTTTGCTCGGACAAAGTGTTATCATTCCTGTTACAAACGGCAGACTGAATCTCGGCACTTGGCAGGGAATTTATCTTTGCGAACACAGGAATCATGGAGGGAGAAGGCAACTCGTTGCAACTCTTACCGGAGAAGTATAGCTCACCGGAATTTCCCGGAAATTCTTATCCTATGTGTTTCTAAAAAGTATATAGTTGTTTATTTTACCTCATTCGTTTCGAAGTCTCTTAATGCAACAATCTATTCTTAAATGCTATCATTACCAAGGAAGGAGTAATTAAAATTGTCAACAAACGATTCACAGAAACTACCGGAGTTTAAATTTTCACTTTCGGGACAAGAGCCGCGGGTACTGAGTGACGGATGGGCCAAACAGGCAACGGTAGAGGATTTCCCTGTTTCAAAAAACATAGCAGGAGTGTTAATGGAGTTGAAGCCCGGCGGATTGAGAGAACTTCACTGGCATGCAAATGCTGCCGAGTGGGGCTTTGTCATTTCTGGACATGTCAGAACAACGATCCTTGATCCACAAGGGAGATATGAATACAACGAGTTTAAAGCAGGTGACATCTGGTATTTTCCTAGAGGACACGGGCATTCAATTGAAGGCCTCGGACCTGACGGCACAACATTCATGCTTGTATTCGACAACGGTGCATTCTCGGAGTTTGCTACTTTCAGCGTTACTGACTGGCTTGCTCAAACACCAAGAGAGATCGTTGCGAAGAATCTGAATTTGGATGCTTCTCTTCTTACAGGGCTTCCTGACAAAGAGGTATACATTGTCCCTTCAGGTGAAACAGCTCCAAGAAAGATTTCTGATTCTCCTCCGCTGACACATAAGTTTGAACTGCTTAAGCAGAAACCTGCCCACGATCATGACGGAGGAAAACTGTGGATGGTTACATCGAATGAATTTCCAATTTCCACAACTATGTCAGGCGGTATGTTGCAACTTCATCCGGGTTCTCTCAGAGAAATGCACTGGCATCCGAATGCCGATGAATGGCTCTATGTGATTTCCGGAAAGATAAGGATGACGGAGTTTGCATCTTCCGGATTGTCTTCTGTTTTTGAATTGTCTGATGGAGATATAGGATACTCACCGATGGGTTACGGACATTCAATTGAGAACATTGGCGACAAAGACTGCAAACTCTTGGTAGTTTTTAACAGCGGAGATTATGAAGAGATTTCTCTGAGCATATGGCTTGCTTCAAATCCTGATGAGCTGATTTCTGCAAATCTAAATCTTCCCATAGACACTGTAAGGAAGTTACCGAAGAAGGAAAGCTTCATAATCAAAGGCAGCAAATGATCTGCAATAACTTTCCGAATTGAAATTGAAAACTAAGATGAACAGAAAACTATATACTGATGTGAGAACTCTGTTGATTATCGTAATGCTGTTCTCATGTACTCACATCTATTCTCAGCAGGAGTTCATAGAACGCGGCGAGAATCTTATCACAGACGGCATTCCTGAAATACCTGCAAGCATCAGAGATGAGTTGAAAGATTATACCGAATCTAGAAGCACAAATTTCTGCGCATGGCATCCGCAAAGATTGGAAATGATTGTTGCAACAAGGGCTACCAATACTGCGCAGCTGTTTGCAATAGATGGTCCGCTTGGCAAACTTAATCAGCTCACATCTGCGGATGAACCTGTAAGGAGTGCAAGTTTTGAACCGGTGAATGGAAATTATTTCATCTTCATGAAAGATACCGGCGGAGATGAATTTGTGCAGATGTACAGGTATGATCTGCCGGGAGGAAAAATTGAAGCACTAAGCTCGGGAGAGAAAGTTCAAACAGGTTTCCCGGTATGGAGTAACAAAGGAGATCTGATTGCATACACTTCAACAAAACGCAATGGGGCAGATCGTGATATCTACATAATGAATCCGCTTGACAGTGCTTCAAACAAAATGCTGCTTGAGCGAACCGGAGGTGGATGGGGTATCCGTGACTGGTCACCCGATGATAAGTTCATTCTCATAAGTGAATTTGTTTCAAGAACAGAAGCGCACTATTACCTGCTGGAAGTTGAGACAGGCAAACTGACTGAGCTTACAGATTCTCAAAGCAGCAAGGCGTATTATTCTCAGGGAGAATTTGATGCTGAAGGCAAAGGAATTTATCTTGTCACCGATCTCAACAGCAATTTCAAGCGGGTTGCTTATTTGGAGATTTCTAAAAAAGAGATTAGATTCATTTCAGAAGATATTTCCTGGGATGTTGATGAGATAGAGATCAACAAACAATGTGACAGAATGATGTTCTCAACAAACGAAGCGGGTGAAACTAAAATTTACAAGATCGATCTGCCAAACGGAAAACCGGCATCGCTCAATCTCATGCCTAAGAGTGTTAGCGGAAACATGAAGTTTCACAATGATGGAATTCATATATCGATTTCCATAAATTCAGCAAAGTCTCCGACAGACGTATATGTTCTGAATACATCTGCACTTGAAATTACTCAGTGGACGGAAAGCCAAATGGGCGGAATCAATCCTGAAGAGGTCAGCATTCCTGAGCTTATAAAGTGGAACAGTTTTGACGGACTTGAGATCAGCGGTTTCTTATACAAGCCATCACAGAAATTCACAGGGAAACGTCCGGTTATCATAAATATTCACGGTGGTCCTGAAGGTCAGTCACGGCCTGACTATATCGGATTCTCAAATTACTATGTAAATGAACTTGGGATTGCATTAATCTATCCGAATGTAAGAGGTTCAACAGGTTTCGGCAAGAACTTTCTTGAGCTTGATAACGGAATGAATCGTGAGAACTCAGTAAAAGATATTGGTGCACTGCTTGACTGGATAGCACTTCAACCGGACCTAGATGCAGAAAGAGTAATGGTCACCGGCGGAAGTTACGGCGGCTATATGGCGCTTGCTGTATCCGTTCATTATACAGACAGAATAAAGTGCGCTGTTGATGTAGTTGGAATTTCGAACTTTAACACATTCCTTAAGAATACTGAGTCATACAGACGGGACCTCAGACGAGTTGAATATGGTGATGAAAGGATTCCGGAGATGTATGAGTTCCTCGAAAAAATTTCACCGCTGAACAATGCGCAAAAGATCCGTAATCCAATTTTGATTGTTCAGGGCAGCAATGATCCGAGAGTACCAAGAACAGAAGCCGAGCAAATGAAGAACGTGATCAAGGAAAACGGCGGAACGGTTTGGTATTTGGAAGCTAAGGATGAAGGTCATGGTTTTGCAAAGAAGAATAATGCGGACTTTCAGAGATATGTTACCGTGATGTTTGTAAAAGAGTATTTGCTTGGAGGTGGCTGAAAGAAACTCGGCGGGAATCTGCATTCCCGCCGTGGGCTCCGTCAGGGTCTGATCTTTGAAACAAAGTTGTAAGCGTTGTTATCTACTATCGCCATATCTCCCGCATCAACAAAAAAGTCACCGTCCAAGTCTGTAACTTCGTATCCCGCAATGAAGAACGAAACATCATTATCAACCATGCTGAAATCTGTTGCATCAACTATTCCATCCTGATTGACATCACCGCTGTAGAAACAATACTTGAAATTTTTGAATTTCAGATTATCCCCGTAGGCTTTAGTGCGGGAATTCGTGAAATCATAAGTGTGCGGAAATCCGTCGGGAAACTGCTGAACGGTCTTTGCCCAGGTTTCAATTGAATTCCTGTGTTTAACTACCAGATAATAATAGATCCCAGGATTTGCATTCAGGAAATTGGCTATTCCGAAGCCGTTTGAATTGAGAACGATCTCATCTTGATCTACAACAAGATACGGAAAAATTGCTCCTCTTAACTGGACTGTAACTGTATCAGAAGCCATTGTGCTTCCGTTAAATCTTCCTTCAATAAGAGCCTCAAGCTCCAATGAAACTATACCATTGCCGATAGGATTTGGTTTTGTAGTATCAATTAATTTGTAGATCATAGTGTCACGAAGTGTGGAACTTCCTCCCATACTTGCCACAACTTTGAATTCTCTTAATCTGTATGTTTGTGTAAAGCTTGGAGAGATATTGATTATTGAGTCGTTGGTTATTGTCACATTTGATGGTGCATTAAGCAGATCATATTGCATATTTGTTCTTACCGGTCTTACTCTGAGCGTATCACGCTGAACAAATGTTGACGGCCTGAAGCATTTTCCTGCAACAGGATAGAGTCTCGGCCTATTGCTGGTAAGTAGTTGAACATCAAAGAAGCATCTGCCTTTTTCAACGTTGTCATAAAGCACTCTAACATACCAATTGCCTGTGACTCCAATTCCAGGATTGAAATCCGGGGTCCACCATGACCAGGCATACTGATACTGATAGATCATAGTAAAATACGTATCGTCAAACAGTGTACCGTCAGATCTTCTGATCTCATATTTTACTTGCCTTCCTGTTGCATTTCCCTGAAACTGCATCCAGAAACCGATCTTTGGCTCATAGCCGCTTACAGTATTCGGACTGATGATTCTTTCCTTGAGTTTTGCATAATCCGTATTATACTCCACATCACCACCAACAGATGATGCGACATAAACACCCATATCATGAAGGTTGAAAGTGGTATCTCCAACATAGGGAAGCTGATTTCTCCACATCGAAGGCAATGTGTTAAATGAACCATTCCACGGATCCCTCTTTACCCAGTTGCCATTTACAAACGTGCCTGTTTCAATATGCAGATGCGCATCAGTAGAATTTCCCGAACTACCTACAAAACCAATCGTCCTTCCTCTGATCACATACTCACCAACTTTTGGTAAGACAGATTTTTTCATTAAGTGATAATAATATGCATAAGTGCCGTCATCATGTCTGATACATACAATATTTGCGGGCTGTCCGTCCCATGACGTGTTTCTGTCGTAACTCGTATAAGCTATTTCAACCACTCTTCCCGATTCTCCGGCTACAACAGGAACGCATCTGTCCATGTTTCTGAAATCATGAAGAGCAATATCTGTTCCGTTGTGTCCGTTGTATGCCCAGTCGTTTCCTTCGTAATCCTTTATAGTGCTTCCGGATTGATTGTCAACATAGTTGACAATTATTGCTCCGGCATTTAAATCATAACTCAAAGGCCAGTCCAGTTCAGCGCTGCTTCCTTCAAGCATGATTGAGACATTCTCATGAATTGCCGGATTAAACACAATGTCATGAGCGCAGTTCATGCTAGGAGCCGGGGGATTGTAGAAGAATAGTTTGTTGTCAGGATTAACTGACTGTCCAAGTGTTACCACCGGAAGAATTAATGCGAGGAAAAGAATTGGGATCTTCATTTGCTTTTAGATTTATTCGGCAATTTTTAGAACCGGTACAACTCATAAAGTACTTTGACCGGGTTTGCAAAATTATATTATGTAGTGTCAGCTACCAAAAGAATTTCTCTCTAAAAATCACCAGAGTTTACAATTCCAAATTGGTCCTTTCCTTTGATTTCTTGTGAATTTTAAGATGTAAAGGCATATATTGCATTTAGAAAATCACTAACAATTATGATAAAGAGCAAGGCATTGGAGATAATCCGGAAGCTTAAACCTGATGAACTGGAGGATTTACGGCAATTTATTAACTCACCATATTTCAACAGGAAAAAGAGAGTTGAGCAGTTGTGCGAAATTATTCTCGGGAATATTAACAGACTCAATGAACCGGACATAACTGAAGAGAAATTATTCTCTCCTTTGTTCGGAATTGAAAAGTACAGTTACAGTTCTATGAGAAATTTAATGTCTGAACTTCTCCGGCTTTGTGAAATTTTCCTTATTGTAAACAGAATGAATAAAAGTTCATACTCAGACAATATTTCAAACAAGATCCTCTTAAATGAATTTAATACTAGATTTCTGGATAAACAGTTTGAGCTGAAACTTAAGAAGATTCGTGACGGATTTGCCTCAAAAAAAATTGACTCGGAGTATTTTGACATGATGGGAAAGCTAGAGTCCGAAAATATTGCTTATCATTTATACAGGTCATCTATGCATGAAGTGCCTGATCTTCTGCTTAAGAGAGCTGAATATAATCTCATTTACATCCTTCAGATTCTTGAGTTTGACATGATGGATTTTGCGGTAAACAAAGCGGCATTCAATCTGGACTTCAGCGAAGAGCACGTGCTTTCACTAATGAAGACAATAGATATAGACAGAATGTTGGAGGTTGTTGGCAAAGCAGGAAGCAAGTATAAAGATGAGACGGAAATAAGACTGAGATTGATTAAGCTATGCGATGAAAATGAGGATGACAAAAACTATCACAGTCTCAAAGAACTTGTGTTGGGCAGAATCGATCTTTACACTAATGCCGAAAGATCTAACATGTTCACTAAACTTAAGAATTATTGCGCATTCAGAATATATATGGGGAATGCAGAATTTTATGATGAGAAATTTGCACTTTCAAAGACTGAACTTGAAACGGTGAAATACAATGCTGATGGAGTTGGGCCACTTTTTGCGAATTTCTATCTGGAGATAATTCAGAAAGCAATATTAGTGAAGGATCTGGATTTTGCTGAATACGTGATTGAGAATTTTACCCGTGAGCTTGAACCTTCTAAACAGAAATCAGTCTCCAGTATGGCAAAAGCATTCATAAGTTTTGAGAAGAAAGAGTTTGAAAAGACTTTGGAACATTTGTCGAAGGTTAACACAATGGGACTCTTTCTTAAGATCAATTCAAAATTGCTATACATGAAAGCATATTATGAACTCAATGCAATGGAAACAGGCATGTCTTCTGTAGAGTCATTCAGGCATTTTATTGATGAATCAAAAGAATTAACGAAAAGCAGAAAGGAAAATCTGAAGAGAAATTATGAGATTATCCGAAGACTTTATAAATTGAAGCAAAATCGGTTGAAGAGCCATAATTATGAAATTGATGAACTGAGAAAAATGGTTGAACTTTCGGATATCTATTATGCTGACTGGTATTTAGAAAAAATAGACGAACTGTCATGACTCACAGTTAATTCTCTTTAATATTCACCGGCGGGCAAACAAGTAAACTCTTCTTGAATCTGCTGTAATCAAAGTAAAAGCCAATTAAGAAACATTGTTTAAGAATTGTAATTGAGAACCTCTTACAGTATTTTGCTTCAAATTCTAAAGTAAACAATTCTATTATGTATGGTTTTTTCAGAAGAGTTTTTGTGATTGTGTTGCTTGCAGCAGTTTCTACAAGTTTTTACGGTTGCGGCTACAACACTCTGGTTTCAATGCAGGAAGGTGTTAATTCTGCATGGTCACAGGTTGAGAATCAGTATCAGAGACGGGCAGATCTTATTCCCAATCTGGTCAGCACGGTTCAGGGTGCGGCTGATTTTGAGAAATCAGTGCTTACTGATGTTACCGAAGCAAGAAGCAGAGTTGGCCAGGTGAAACTTTCCGCTGACGATCTAAGTGATCCGACGAAGTTCCAGCAATATCAGCAGGCACAAGATCAGCTGTCAAGCGCTCTTTCAAGACTCTTGGTTGTTTCAGAAAATTATCCTCAGTTGAAATCAAATGAGAATTTCCTGAATCTTCAGTCGCAACTTGAAGGTACAGAAAACAGGATATCGGTCGAAAGAAGAAGATATAATGAAACAGTTCAGACGTATAATACGGAAGTGAAGAGTTTTCCTTCGTTGATAATGGCAAAAATATTTGGTTTCAAAGAGAGAGAATACTTCAAGTCAACAGCGGGAAGTGAAAAAGCACCCGATGTCAATTTTGACTTCAATAAGAAGAAATAACTAACGAAGGAATTTCCTGATGCAAGCTGTAATTATGGCCGGCGGTTTCGGAACGAGGCTTCGTCCTCTGACCAACAACATTCCGAAGCCGATGGTACCGATACTGAACAAACCGATATTGGAACACATTATTAGTTTGCTTAAGCAGCACGGCATAAAAGACTATGTCGTGCTGCTTTTTTTTATGCCCGACAAGATCAAAGACTTTCTTGGCGACGGCAGAAAATTCGGCGTAAAGATAAGGTATGTTGTTCCTGATGAGGACTATGGGACAGCAGGCGCAGTAAAACTATCAGAGAAATATATCAAAGACAATTTTATTGTCATCAGCGGTGATGTTCTTACGGATTTCAATCTGTCTTCTATCGCATCGTTTCACGAGTCTAAAGATACGATAGCAACAATCTCACTATACAGCTCGAAGAATCCTCTTCAGTTTGGAATCGTACTTACAGACAACAAGCAGAAAATAGTAAGGTTTCTTGAAAAACCTTCCTCGTCTGAAGTCTTCTCGGATACAATTAATACAGGGATTTATTTCTTTAAGAAGGAAATTTTCGATTACATTCCCAAAGGTGAGAACTTTGATTTTTCAAAAGACCTATTCCCCAGACTACTAAAAGAGAAGATTCCAATATACGGATTTAAGACTCCCGGTTACTGGCGTGATGTGGGCAATCTTGAAGAGTACATTGATGCTAATATGGATGCCCTGAAGGGTAAACTCAGTCACATGGAGTCTTACGGAAAACTAGGAAGCTGTATCAGTCCAAAGGCAAACATCGATAAAGAAGCAGTAATTGAAAGCAGCATAATCGGATCCGGTGTAAAGATTGAAAGTGGGGCAGTTGTAAAAAATTGTGTGCTTTGGGAAAATGTAACTGTATCAAAAGATTCCAAACTGCTCTTTGATGTGGTTGGTAGAAATTGTTACATAGGCAAAGGCGCAAGGATAAATGATTATGTGTTCATAGGTGACAATTGCCGCATAGGCAGCAATGCATTCGTAAGTTCAAGCATCAAGATCTGGGATAACAAGCGAATCGAGAATAACGACAAGATTACAAGAAGCGTTATCTATGATGACATATTCTTCAGTGACTTGTTTACGGATTCAAGAATAACCGGACTTTCCAATCTACAGATCAATCCTGAATTCGGAGCAAAGCTTGGAGCAGTCTATGGAGCGTTTGTCGGCCAGGGAAGCAAGATAATA
This sequence comes from uncultured Ignavibacteria bacterium, assembly GCA_937924675.1. Lineage (GTDB taxonomy): Bacteria > Bacteroidota > Ignavibacteria > Tepidaquicellales > Tepidaquicellaceae > JADJAH01. The sequence continues at coordinate 12,784 of CALEVL010000012.1, forward strand.
ATAGCAAGAGACAGTGACTACATTTCTAACATGATAAAGCGTTCGATCTCCAGCGGGATCATGTCGGCCGGTGCGAACATTATTGATTCTCAGGTAATGCCTATACCGATACTAAGGCAGGAGCTGAAAAGCGGTGAAGGTGACGGAGGAATATTTGTGAGGAAGTCGCCGTTTGACAGGACAACTACTGACATTATTTTTTTCGATAAAGACGGCAGAGATCTTTCCGGCAACAAGACAAAATCAATTGAGCGATTGTTCTTCAGCGAAGAGTATAAGAGGGCTGATTATGATAAAGTCGGTTCATTCAGATATCTTGAACGTGCTAATGAAAAATACACAAAGCATTTTCTCGGTTGTCTTGATGTGCAGGCAATCAGAAAGAAGAGATTCAAGGTTGTGATTGATTATTCATATGGCATAGCTTCCACAATTTTTCCCGGGATTCTGGGTGAATTCAATATGGATATCGTCTCACTTTCTGCGCACCTTGACAAGGATAAGATCACAAGAACTGAAGAGGAATTCCATAAGTCTCAGGACAATTTCTTTGATGTTGTTAAGTCATTGAAATATGACATTGGCTTTATGATTGATGCCGGAGGTGAGAAGATCTGGGTAGTTACACCGTTCATGGATGTGCTTGACGGTAACAGATTTCTTGTCCTGGTGCTGAAGATGTTCCTATTGGTTAACAGGGATGTTAAAAAAATAGCAGTTCCTGTAAGGGCTACCGGTGAAGTTGATCTGGTTGCAAAGGAATTTGGCGTGGAAGTTGAACGCGTGAAAGACACGCATTATGCAATGATGATGGCGTGTGATAATGAAGATGTTGGATTTGTCGGCGGAGTCTTCGGCGGATTTTTGTTCCCGGATTTCTTATACGCAACCGACGGAATGTTCTCTGTGGCAAAGATACTTGAACTGCTGGCAAAATCAGGTTACACTATTGATGAACTAGATAAGTCAACCCCGAAACTTTTTATGATGAAGGAGAATCTCCAATGTTCAAAGTCGGAGAAGGGCTCAATAATGAGAAAGTTTATGGAAAATACCATGAACTACAGGCAGGAACTTATTGACGGAGTGAAGGTTTTTCTGGAGAAAGATACAACCGTACTCTGTATCCCTGACCGGGACAGAGATCTTGTACATCTTAATGTAGAATCTCCATCCGGACTGAGAACACGCAAAGTGATGAAAGATTTTAAGAAGATAGTACAGGGATACATCAGCAAAGAGAAGACATAATCAAAACCAACAATACATAAAAAATTTTTACGGGTTCATAAATGAGAATAAGTGATATACTGAGTGAGAAAGTGATCGCAACAGGATTGGTAGCTACCGATAAGTTCGATGCCATTGACAAGATGGTAGAACTTGCATCGACATCAGGAAATATGATCAATAAGGCGAATGTGAAAGAGTGCGTCCTTGAAAGAGAGAAGCTTGTTTCAACTGGTGTAGGCAAGGGCTTTGCAATACCTCACGGCAAGACGGATGACATTAAGGACATTGTAGCTGCTTTTGCAGTACTCAGGGATCCGATAGATTTTGATTCCATAGATCTTGAACCTGTAAAATATTTGTTCCTTGTAATAGGAAAGGAGAGTCTGCTGAATGCACACATAAAACTGCTCAGCAGGATATCACGATTAATGAACAAAGAAGAGTTCCGCGAACGGCTTGACGAAGCAAAAAATCCTGCAGAGGTACTGGAAATGTTCAGGCAGGAGGAACAGGCAAGCTTTGAATCGTAAACAATAATTGACAACCTGATTCATTCTCTCCTTCAGGAGAGCCGCTTCTTCCCGGAAACCTTCCATATCAATGAAACTCTCATTGTCAAATCTCAAATAATAATTCAAGTGACCAAAGAAATCAACTACTCGATCTCATTCAAAGATCCATCGGAGCATTATTGTGAAGTTACAATCAATGTCAGGAATCTTGCAACAGAGTCATTGTTATTTTCAATGCCGGTGTGGACACCGGGATCATACATGATAAGAGATTATGCAGGGAAAGTACAGAATGTCTCTGTTACAGACGGCAAAGGCGCATACCGGCCGGCGGAAAAGATATCAAAGAATACATGGAGAGTCGCAGCCGGCGGTTCGAAAGAGATAAACTTTTCGTACAGAGTCTATTGCAATGAGCTTACTGTAAGAACAAGTGAAGTCACAACTGAACATGCATTTCTCAACAGTTCCGGAATTTTTATGTTTGTCAGAGGTCTCGAACATCTTCCGTGCAATCTGAAGATCAACCTTCCAAAAGATTGGAAAGAAATTTCAACGGGACTTGAACATACCGGTAAGAACAAGTTCCGCGCAGAGAATTATGATGAGTTCATTGATTGTCCGATAGAGATAGGAAACCAGACAATTCTTGAATTTCAAATAAAGAAGATTCCGCACAGGATCTGTATTGTTGGAAATGGAAACTATGACCCGAAGAAGCTCATAAATGATTTTAAGATCATTGCAGAAACCCAGATCAAATTTCTAAAGGGCAAGATTCCTTATCAGAATTATACATACATTGTTCATCTCGTCGAGAAAGGCGGCGGGGGACTCGAGCATCTCAATTCCTTTGTTGTGCAGTTTCCAAGACTGAACTTTAACGATGCAAAGGCATACAGGAAATTTCTCGGACTTGTCAGCCATGAATTTTTTCACCTCTGGAATGTAAAGAGAATCAGGCCTGTCGTTCTTGGACCGTTTGATTATGACAAGGAGAATTATACGCAAAGTCTTTGGATAGCCGAGGGCTGGACGAGTTACTACGACAATGTCCTGCTGAGGAGAACCGGACTCATAAACAATAGGGAGTATCTGGAATTTCTTGAACATGAAGTAAATGACGTAATGAGATTTCAGGGGAGGTTTCATCAGCCGTTAAGGGAATCAAGTTATGATACATGGATCAAGTTCTATAAGAAGGACGAAAACACCAACAACTCGCAGGTATCTTACTACACAAAGGGAGCTCTTGTTGCGACAATGCTTAACATTGAAATCATTTCCGCAACAAATTTCACAAAATCCCTGGACGATGTAATCCTGGCTTTGTATGATGATTATTTGAATGATGCTTCCAAAGGATACACAGAAGAAAGAGTGAAACAGATCTGTGAAGAACTTTGCGGAAAGAGTCTGGATGAATTCTGGAGAAAGTATCTTGACGGAACCGATGAGCTTCCGATCAAAGACTATCTCGGCAGATGCGGGATTGAGATGACAGATGCAAACGAATCAGTAAAATGCAGTCTTGACATCGAAGCCAAAACGGAGAACGGAAAACTTATCATTGTCAAAGTATTTGCCGGCGGTTCTGCGCATGCGGCAGGTTTGAGCTCAGGGGATGAGCTGATTGCTATTGACGGATACAGAATTGATAACGAGCTGATGAACAAGATCATTGGCGACATGAAAGCTGGTGATAAAGTTGAAATTCTTGCATCACGAAAAGGGCTCATTCGGTCGATAAAAGTTGCATTACTTAAGCCGCTTCCGAAATATGTACTAACAGAGCGCAAAGATCCGTCAAAGACTGAGAAACAGTTGCTTGATAAATGGATTGAAGGTTAAATGGTTTATTAAATTTGTTTCCT
>CALEVL010000013.1 GCA_937924675.1 uncultured Ignavibacteria bacterium
GAAGACGGGTCGAAGCATGAGCCTGCTTGCCCGGCGAAGACGGGTCGAAGCATGAGCCTGCTTGCCCGGCGAAGACGGGTCGAAGCATGATGAATATTGTTCATATCCGATGAGTTCCCACGGACCTTAAGACCCACCCCCCGACCCCCTCCAAGGGAGGGGGAGATCAGACTGCATCAGATGAAGAAGCCATTCCATAAACAAATCTATTTCATCAAAACCTCTTCTACTTTGACGAAAGAAAATCCCCCTCCTTGGAGGGGGTCGGGGGGTGGGTCTCAGAAAAAATCCGAATATTGAAACAACGCCTTCTTCATTATCGACCGAAAAAAGGGATGGGTCATTCACAATGCAAGAAATTAAAACAAATCATAAGGCAGCTCTTATTCACATATCATAGACTTGCTCGACTCAAAGCTGCAGATTATTTTTGCCATGATGCTTCAAAAGATAGAATGCCAAACTGCAAACTTCAACTTGATTAAACTCAACGATAACTATGCCGATTCAAAATTCAAATTCCGGAAAACGTCGGATTATTCTTCCTTACAACAAAGCACTGAGAGAACTTGCCCGCAAACTTAGAAAGAATATGACACAGTCCGAGAAACTCCTTTGGAACGAACTCAAAGGAAACAAGATCTACGGGTTCGACTTCGACAGACAAAGGCCTATAGATAATTATATAGTTGATTTCTACTGCAAAGATCTAATGCTTGCAATCGAGATTGATGGCATTGTCCATGACAACGAAGAGGCAATAGAAAATGACAAAGAAAGACAGGAAAAACTGGAGTCACTTAGTGTAAGATTTCTCAGGTTCAATGAGGAAGAACTGATAAAAGACTTGGATAACGTAGTACAAACAATTTCAAACTGGATCGAATCTAATGCCGGCGATCAACCCGGCATCAAGACCCACCCCCCGACTCTCTCCAAGGGAAAGGGAGATCAGACTGTATAAGGGGCGGGTCATCTTTATGATTCAAGGAATTCAAAGAAATGATGTTGCAGCTCTTTGTCACTGCTGCCAAAATACATACATTTATATCCTGAAACTATTTCGATACTTTGCGGTAAAATTCTTTTATATGAGTGAACTTGTTTTAAGCAACATTAGTTAATCTGCTGTATGTCAATCTGGAATAGAATCCTCTTTTTTACGATAGTTTTCTCGGTATTTTTCGGACTGCAGTTTCTGGTTTACAGAACCTTCAGAAATTTCATTGCCGAAAAATCCGGAAATAGCTCAAAATTCAAACTGTTTGCGGTCATTCCGTTCGTTTTGTTCAATCTGCCATTTATTTACATCATTGCCAACGGATTCAGCACTAAAAATATACCTCCTGATATTTTCAAGTTTGTCTTTCTCCCGTTTTATATTTTTCAGGGAGCAGTCATCTTCATTGGTTTGTATTTGCTGATCGGAAAGCTGATTAAAGCGCCGTTCACAATACCCCTTTGGATAATGAAGAAATTTGAATGGTTTAAAACAAAGTATGAGGCCTTTACAGAGAAAAAGCCCGTACAGAATTTTGACAGGTCCCGAAGAGCATTTGTAAGATCTTCCGCAGCGTTGGTTTCAGGATATGCTTTTGTTGGTGCTACAGCCGGTGTTATTGCCAGTGATGATTTCGAAGTGACTGATATGCCGCTCAAGATCAACAACCTGCCCCCGGAGCTGGACGGAACAACGATCACATTGATCAGTGATATTCATTCAGGTCCGTACATGAAGGAGAACCTGATGTCAAAGTATGTGGAAGCTATCAATAATATCGGTTCTGATTTAGTAATGATTCCAGGTGATCTGACCAATTCAAATACTTCAGAAGCACTTTCACTTGCAAATGCATTCAAAAGGATAGAGGCAAAGCATGGAGTTTATGCTTCTCTCGGCAATCATGATTATTTTTCCGATGCTAATTACATAACTGAAGTCATTACTAACGAGTCTCCCATAAAAATATTAAGAAACAGCAGTTCTTTGATCAGCATCAATGGCAAGGACCTGCTGGTTATGGGTTCTGAGGATACAAGACAAAGCGGAGGAAACCTTGACCCTGTTCTTATGCGGCATTTTGAGAAAACACTCAAAAATACAGAAGATGAGATGCTCAAAGCCGGAAAGGATTTCAGCAAGATTCCAAAGATCCTGTTGTTTCATAAGCCTTACTTCTTCGATCAGATGAGTGATAAAGGAATTGACCTTATGCTGAGCGGACATACTCACGGAGGTCAGGTTGTTCTTGCCAGATTTGGCGATGTTAACTTGTCATTCGCCGGAGCTGTGAGCAAGTACATCAGCGGGCTATATGAAATTGGAAGTTCCAAGATGTATGTATCAAGAGGAATTGGGAATGTAGCACTTCCGATCAGGTTCAACTGCAGTCCGGAAATCACAAAGATCACACTTAGAGCATGATGAAGATAGAAAAGATATTACTCGCATCAGGTAACCGTAACAAGTATGATGAACTCAGGTCAAAGTTAAGCGGGCTAAGCGGAATTGAGCTCTTGTCACCGCTGATGTTTGGCATAACACTTGACGTGGATGAGAGCGGAACATCTCTCGATGAAAACTCAGCACTAAAAGCTGATGCCTTTTTCAAACTCCTGCGAATTCCTGCATTGGCTGATGACACAGGGCTTTTTGTTAATGCACTTGGAGGCAAGCCGGGAGTCTATTCGGCTCGTTATTCCGGAGAGGATGCAACTTATGAAAGCAACAGAAAGAAATTGCTGAGTGAGTTAAAGGATGCTACAGACCGTAGAGCTGAATTCCGCACAGTTATTTGTCTGGCTGCGTCAGATGAGGAGAAATATTTTTTTGAAGGAATTTGCAGCGGTAATATTATTGATTCTGAAAAAGGCAATGCAGGTTTTGGATATGATGCACTATTTGTTCCCAACGGTTATGACAAGACCTTTGCCGAAATGAATGCCGAGATGAAGAATGAGATCTCACACAGAGCGAGAGCTTTGGACAAGCTGATTTCATTCATAGAGAAGCAAAATGTTTAGTACCCCGTAGAAGATTCGAACTTCTAAAAACAGATCCGTAGTCTGTTGGTTTATCCATTAGCCTAACGGGGCGAATAATTGTGTGGGCAATTTAGCCCAATTGTCGCATAACTTAAAGTGAAAATATTGTCAACTTTCTTCCAACTTCTTTGAAAATCACCGAAGCAACTCTGAAAGTATCCAGGACAGCGAGCTACAGCATTAATACTCCTGACAAACCAATAAGCACAGTCGTATTTGTAATTCATGGTTATGCACAACTCTCGCGGGATTTCATTTCTGAATTTTCATTCCTCGAAGACGGTTCAACACTGATCATTGCACCGGAAGGACTTTCACGATTCTATTCCAAAAATAAGATCGGCGCATCGTGGATGACAAAGGAGCAACGCGAGCATGAGATTTCAGACTATGTAAATTATCTTGACAAACTTGAGGCGGAGTTATCCACAAAGAATGAACTTGCAGATGCGGGCAGATTCGTACTCGGATTCTCCCAGGGTGTTCACACTGCTGTGAGATGGTTTACAGAAAGTGAGTACGACCATTCCGGATTAATACTCTGCTCATCAGATTTTCCGGCTGATGCTGATTTCAGGAAATTGATCACCCGGCTAGGAAACGGGAAAATCAAATACATTCAGGGCAAGAGTGATGATATTACCGGCATCAGAACTTTTGAAAAATCAAGCGCATTGCTTGAATCAAATTCAGTACCCTTCACAAAGATTTTTTTCGATGGAAAACATGAGATCGACCCTGATTCAGTTATTGAGGCATTAAAAAAATAAGCTCATAAAATGTTTTCCACACGCGTCAGCCTGCCACTTGGTGGAGTCTAGGGTGTTCTTCCGGGACTCTTGCGATAAAAAGTTTACAGATAATTGCCCTCAAAATGGAAATTGCAAAAAGGATCACTTGTTGAAACTGCAATATTGCTGAGGTTTTTGCATTTCGTCGTAGGCGAACGGTTGAACTAAGCTAATGATTTGACAAGCATCATTTTGCGTCAGAGTTCAAAAGAGCATAGTAACTCCGTCAGAGACATATTGATCATGGGCATTGCCCGTCTAATTGTATTAAGAATAGGTTATCATTCTTCGATTCTATAATAGCTGTTTTAAATTTTATATTTATTCCGGCAGCACTTTAACTAAAAGAACTGCCGGAATTCATTCTTCGTTATTTCAAAAGTGTCATTTTCTTAATTGCAGTAAAATTATCTGTTTCAAGTTTATAAAAATATATCCCCGAAGTAAGTTTGTTACCATCAAAACTGACACTATAGTATCCAGCTTCCTGATTTGAATTCACAAGAATAGCAACTTCTTTGCCTATGATGTCATAGACTTTTAAAGAAACAATGCTGCCGGTCTTTAGTTGATAGCTTATTACTGTTACAGGATTAAATGGATTAGGATAGTTCTGTGACAAATTATATTCAGACGGAACACCTATTTCAATCTCATTCTGCAGCTCATGATATTCAAAGTTTCCGTTGAAGTCAATTTGTTTCAGCCTGTATTTGTATTTTCCTGAGTTCAGATTTCTGTCAGTAAAAGTATAGCTGACAGGATTTGAAACTGTTCCGTTTCCCTCAACATAGCCAACCTTTGACCAGTTTTCATTTGTAAACCCGCTAAGCGAGGCAAGTCTTTCTATGTCAAAACCTGAGTTGTTGATTTCGGATGAAGTCGTCCAGTTTAAATTAACAGTGTGGTTGTGTACATTTGCAGTAAACGATTCCAGCTCTACCGGTAACGGATCATCAACATAAACATGTAAATGACAGAGTACGCCGGTACCGTCTCGATAATATAATACAAAATGTCCGCCAACACTTCCTGAACTTATTACTAAAGAATCATTTGTATTTGATCCTAAATATGCAGCAGCTGTCGCTCCGTAATTTGACAGCGTCCAGAATCCTCCCGGTAGATTAGACATATATGTTGTAACAGAATTAATCGGCACATTTGTCGGACCCGATATTGCGCACTGATGTGAGCTTTGATTCATTAATATTGATATATCATTTAACGAGCCTATTGAACTACCCCGTGTATTATTAACTGCGATATCAATATCTCCATCATTATCAAAATCAGACGATGCAAGGTTCACAGTAAAGCTTCCGGCATCTGAGCTGTATGTCTCTGCAAATGAGCCTGCTCCATTATTAATAAATGTCTTCACATCATTTCCTGATCCGGATGAATAAACAATATCCAGATCTCCGTCAGCATCATAATCACCCGGGAAATAATCATTATCATAGCCGGCTAAAAATGAAGTCGAATAAGTTCCTGTTCCGTCATTGTTAAAAATGACTTTGTAACTCGGAATATCAATATCTCCGTCGCCATTAAAGTCTGCACTTCTGTTTGAACTCAGATGGGTAACCTCCGGCAGTGCCTGAAATAAAGTAAAACCCGCATTGCCGTCATTTTTGAATGTAACTAATCTGGTATCCGGTGAATTTGAAACAAAAACTGTAATATCAAGATCTCCGTCTTTATCTATATCACCTATTGACATTCCAGCTGCATGAGAAAATCCTGTAGAAAGAGAATATCTTGTTATATTTCCGGACCCATCATTTAGAAAGTAATTTACAGTTGCAAATGCCCAGCTAAGCACAATATCAAGATCGCCGTCTCCGTCAAGATCACCTGTCTCGCCGCCGATTCCTCCGCCTCTGACAGTACTGTATCTTGCAAAATTCCCTGAGCCGTCATTTTTATAAATAACTAAACTATCTAATAAGAAAGTAGTAGTTGAAAGCGAGAGGGAGAAATCCAGATCACCATCATTATCATAATCTCCCAAAACTAAACCATTTACATGATCAATTCCGGGAAATGTATTGAATCTCTGCGATTTTATAAAATTACCGCTTCCGTCATTTTTATAGATATAAACATCAGGCGCATAAGAGCATGTCAGAATATCAGCATCGCCGTCATTATCAATGTCGCCTGTCTGTATCTGATTGCCACTAGCCGGACCGATCGTGTCAATTATAAATGATTCTACGAACTGACCCGTTCCTCCGGAGGCTTTAACAATAAACATCCAAGTATATGGAGTTATTGAAACATTTGATGAAGATTTTACACCTGCGGAGAGTATTACATGAACCTTCTCACCGGTTTTAAAATCTGCAGACGGATTTATTGTAGCAGTAAATGTAATTCCGTTATAGCTGATACCTGCACTCTTAAGTCCAGTCTGAAGACCAAAGACTTTAATATTAGAACTGTTAATAGTTGAGGCATCCATCGCTTCACTGAATACAACCTGGATGTCAGTTGATTTACTGACATTATTTGAATTCATAACAGGCGAAGTAGATGTTACAGTAGGAGCAGAATTGCTTGTATTTATTCGTCCAGTAAACATTATTACAAATGAAAGAATAAACAATTTGAAATTTAAGTTTCTCATGATTTGTTTCCTTTAATTTTAGTTTCTCAATAAACGCATGTGAAATTTTCAACTCCAGTTCTCCTTAACGAATCTTGTTAACGTCCTAATTTCCTGGTTCCATTCATTTATCCTCCTGTTTACTTTTAAAATTTTTCCCTTAATTCTCTTGCATTAACTTCTCTTAATCCGCCGAGTAGTCAGATCAAGAAACCTTTGTAATATTTTTTGCATCCTGAACTTTCTCTATTTATGCATTTTAACCTTGTAACAATACTGACCTCGAACATTTCATCCTTTAAATCTTTCCAGTCGGGATTGCAACATTCTATCAGACATCTAATCCAGAAATTACTCCATTTTTTCAAATTTTTTCTGAGATTTATCGCCTGCAATACATTTTCAGTTTTTTCGTAATAAACATATTTCATATTCTTTATCTCATCATTATTTCTTCTCATTTCGACTTCCCTTTCATAAACAGTTTTTTCACCGGTTATCTCAACAAGAAATTTATCGCAATCTTTATTTGCCAGTATATTCAGGAAATATGGTTTCATTCTCGCTGCTATTTAGGTCTTCCATTATTTAAACTTCATTGAAATCCTATTCGATATGCATCTCACAGTTTATATTCTCATCATTGTTTCAACATCGTTTCGTTTTATCTCCCGCAATTTTCAAACAAATGCTTACTTAAACTTTCTGAAACAAATATATACACACTTATATTATTTACCAAAGAAACTTTTTCAGGAAAGTGAAAGTAGAAGAGTAACGTTTTAGAGTAAATAGTCTGATTACAGAACGTAATCAAAGAATATTACAAGAAAAAAGTGAAATCAATCGGAGTGAAACGAGAAGAATAACATTAAGAGCCGTAAGGCTTTACTGAAAAGGAGTTGCCCGATACTACGATTACACTTCCTTTCCTGGGGCAACATTCGGAAATTAACTGAATCATAAGGCAAACAAATATTGTCACCAAAGCGGAGATGTAGATCAAGACGGGATTACTGACGGTTCTGATTTAGCTTTGATTGATAATGACGATAAAAAATATTTGAACGGATTTAATATTCCAGCAGATTTTAGTACCGATAAAGTTGTATATAAAACTGACTCGTCTACTGCAATTAACAATTCTGCAAATTGCATTACATCCGTTTCGCTTGTTAAATCCGAGTTGTCCAATCTTCCGAGAGAATCCGGCAAATCTTAAAAATTCTTTGCAATCTGAATTCAAATATAGACACATTCAGACTATGTTTTGAATTCAATTAAAGAGCCATGTCTCCAAAAAACAAATTACGGATTAACAACGGATACAAAAATGGCAGCATTATTATCAACGATTGCTAAATCGTTGCCGTCAACAAATCCGTCACCGTCAACATCCGAATTCACATACCCAGTTACAAAATTTGCAGCATCATTATCAACCATCAATACGTCACTGCCGTCAATTACTGCGTCCTGATTTATATCACCGCTGTATATGCAATACTTTTCGCCTTTTAATACCAGATTGTTTCCGTATGCCCTTGAATATGAAGTTGTGAAATCATAGTTCAGTGTTGCTCCTCTTGTATATATCTCTCCTCCGGATTTACTCCAGGTTTCGATTCCGTTTTTGGATAACAACTGAAGATAATATGTTCCTGATGGTGCATTATTGAATGTAAAACTACCTGTAAAAGTTTGAGGATCAATTATACTTTCGGCAGAATCCACGGCAGCAAAAGGAGCTATCGCATTTCTTAATACAACAGTAAATGTGTCTCTGCTATCATGGAATTGTATATTCGGATGATAGTAACCTTCTAAAAGTAATTTCACATTACAAGTAACAGGCAGTGTACTTTGATTCAGATTTCCAAGTACAAATTCCGAGAATGTGTTAAAAGGAATTGTGCTGATAAAATTACTTCCTGAAATGCTGCCTCCAATATCTGTCCATGGATCCCCGGGGTTACTTCTTTTTAGCCATGTAATTGTCGTCGGATCTGCTCCTCCGAGAAGTGAAAGAGGAATGCTCATCTGACCGTTTGAGAATATTACACCATTATTATTTTCGACACTCCAGAAATTATTTCCAACACTAACAACACCGGAGGGCAGTCCGCTTTGCGGAGGAGAAATATTATAAAATGAAACAGTAAGAGGAGCGGAAATCGAAACATTTCCTGCAAAGGTGAGATTAGTTGTTCCGAAAGTTGTAGAATTAGTTCCGACCAGAGGTGCTGCTGTTGCTTGTGCAGTAGGGATTTGAGGGAAATTAAACAAGACATGAACACCATTTATTCCTCCGAAAAGAATATCAATATCTCCATCTCCATCATAATCTCCTGGAAGAAGTTCAGAGGAATTCAATTTGTCACATATTTTTGAGAAATATCCAAATATTCCATACCCTACATTTTTGAATAATGATATCTCATTTGGTGAAGAATTATCTGCAACAAGATCTAAATCTCCGTCTGAATCAAAATCAGCAATAAAATGAGGATATAAACTTACATTTGCTCTGATTATAAATATTCCATTACCCTGATTTAAATAAGCATCTCCATTTGAATAAATTAAATCTATATCTCCGTCTTCATCTATGTCACTGGAAATTATTTTCGAAGTAACAGAAGGCAATTGAGAAGTTTCAGTAAATAAGAAGTTTCCATTATTGGAAAACAGCTTTAAAGTTGTTCCTACCATCAGTATTAAGTCAATTTTTCCATCATTATCATAATCATCATAATTAATTACTTCATTGCATTGAATTCCGGTAATTGTATCATGAAATTGTCCTATACCATTGTTTATAGAAAATTTCAATCCTTGTCCGTAATTAATGGTTGCAATATCCAAATCACCATCATTGTCGAAATCACCAAGCTTAATTTCCTGAAGAGGTTCAATAAAAGTTATAATGCTTCCTCCTCCAAAATTTCCTGATCCGTCATTAAATTCAGAATACAAATGAGAACCAATTCCATCTTTTTCACCTACTAAATCAAGATCACCGTCATTATCAATATCAGACAGTTTAACCAGGAATTGAGTATTCTCATCCCATTGATAACTTGTAGCAATGACAGATGAAACATTAAACATCCCACTGCCATTATTTTTATATACTCTGAATCCGGTTATGCCGGGGAAGAAATTTTGAAATGTTCCAACGAAATCAATATCACCGTCTCCATCCACATCTCCCGTTGTAATAATCATGTTTGTATCAGTTAATGAAATTGTTTCAGAAAAAAGTCCTGATCCCTGTGTCGCAGCTACAGTAAATTTAAATTCATGTGATTCCAACGCTAATCCGGATGAATTCATTATTCCCGATTTTAAAGTTACAGAAATCTCTTCGCCTGTTTTGAAATCATTATTTGGATTAATAGTTGCTTTCTTTAGAACCGCATCATAAGATATTACGCAATTCATTGATCCTGTCTGTGAACCGATGACTCTTATATTGGAAGAATTAATTGTTGACGAATCCATATCAGTATTAAATTCTGCTGTAATGTCAGAAGATTTATCTGCATTTATTGCATTTTGCAGAGGAGATAAGTTTGTGATCTGTGGTGCAGCTGAAACCGGAGCTTGATTTTTCATCAGTGAAATATTCCCATTATCTCCAAGTACTAAATCCAGATCGCCATCATTGTCAAAATCACCCGAAGAAATTGCAAAGTCAATGCTTGAGTTGTATGGGAAATCAAAATTCTGAAATCCACCTGACCCGTTATTTTTTAATAATGAAAAATCCATAAAGGAATCTTTAATAAGCGCAAAATCCAGATCCATATCATTATCATAATCTCCAATTGTTTGCTGAAAAAATATTGGTTCTGAAGTGCTGACATTCAAATCTGAGTAAAAGCTAAATGAACCGCTGCCGTTATTTTTAAATATCTTTAAAGGTCCGTTGCTGACTGTAACTAATAAATCAAGATCTCTGTCATCGTCAATATCAAAAAGCGGAGCGGCAAATGGATAATAACCGGAAACAAATATTGAAGTCTCATTGAATGTACCGTTTCCATTATTGATCATAACTTTTACAGAGTCAGTCATTGTTGCAATGAAATCAGTTTTTCCGTCATTGTTCAGATCACCGGGTTTAATGGAATTTAATTCTGAAGTGAAAGTAAATAAGTTTGAACTGATTAAATTATTTCCGGATAATTTCAGAATTACTGCAGAATTAATTTTAGCAAATATTATTTCAGATCTACCGTCTCCATCCAAATTCATAGTTTCAGGATAAAAAACATTATTAACACCGAAACTATAAGACGAAAACAGGTTAAATACTCCAGAACCATTGTTTAAATACAAATAGACACCTGTAGTATAAACGTCAAATACAAAGATATCTAAATCACCGTCATTATCTATATCTGTATTATAAATATACGTAGGGTTACCTCCGGATATTACTTGTGAAGAATTAAAAATACCTGAACCATTATTCATCGCAATTTTTTTTTTTTTTTAAATTGTTGCTATTGCAATATCAAGATCACCATCAGAATCAAAATCACCCGAACTGGAATGATACGCTTCAGATGAAATCACCGGCTGAGTCACTTTTGTAAATTGCGCTGCGCCTCCGGTTACTTTTGTATTGAAACTGTATTCGAAAGAACTTATAGAATCACCAGCAGAACTTTTTATGCCGGATCTGAAAAGCACTGTAATTTTTTCTCCTGTTTTAAAATCAATAGAAGGATTTATAGTTACTGTATTTTGGGCGTCATCATACGTTATTGCGCAATTCATAAGTCCTGTCTGAGCACCGTGAACTTTTATATTGGATGAGTTAATTGTTGCTGAATCCATATCAGTATTAAATTCTGCAGTAATGTCAGAAGACTTATCTGCGTTTATTGCATTTTGCAGAGGAGATAAGTTTGTTACCAAAGGAAGAATTTGAGGTACATAACCATTCAGATACAATTTATTCCCCGAAAGTATATCAATGTCTCCGTCATTATCAAAATCACCTGAAGAATATTTACCTCCGGAAGCTCCGAGAGTATTTGAAAATATTGCATATGGCATGCTGCTAGAATTTTTTCCTTTATAAAGTGCAAGCTGGTTAGCGGAGTTTGTAAATATAAAATCTAAATCGCTGTCGTTATCAAAATCCGCCATTCCGTTAATTACTGATTCTGAAATAGATTGAAATGAAGAAGTAAAAAAGATACTCCCTCTAATTAATTTTGATTTACTGGTTCCGTTTGGAGGAAACTGGGAAACAATAACGTCGGTATTCATGTCTTTTGTAAAATCTTCCACCAAACCGAAGTCATAACTATAAGTACCCTGCGGAATTGAATCAAAAGTTTTGAATTTTGTAAATGAGTAATTCCATGTGTTTTTGTATGCAATGGCTTTAGTATATCCGTTATCAGTTTTAGAAACTAAAATATCATAAATTCCTTCCAGAGCAGGTATAATTTCACCTATAGCTATTATATCAGAACCAAGTAAAGAAATATCATGAATTTCATCAAAATTACCACTGCCGTTATTCGCTAAAATTTTCAATCCCATGCTGTTCAGAATAATATCTTTATCTCCGTCATTATTCATATCTGCAAACATAAGCTTTGTTACCGGCTCAATTGTATGATAAAAATAGGAATATCCAGACATAGGGAATGCTCCAGTGCCGTCATTTGGGACTACATACATTGTAGCAGCAAGACCTTCAGTTGTAACAAAAACATCAAGATCACCATCACTGTCAGCGTCTTCAAGTGTCAAATATATAAATAGAAATGGATATCCTGTACCGATAATAAATTCCGAAGCCGGAGAAAAACTTCCCGTTCCGTTATTCTTATAAACTTTAAATTTTGGCGGAGAAGTGCTTCCGTCAAATGTAATAATATCCAGATCATTATCATTGTCCACATCACCTGAAGCGGAAATCGTATTTACAAATGAAAGATTTACTGCGCTGAATACTGAGTCTCCTGAGGTAACACCAACAGTATAATTATACTGAAATGGTTTCAGAGTATCATTCGTAGTAGAAAGGATTCCTTTCTTTAATGTAACATCTACTTTTTCACCGGCTTTAAAATCATTGTTTGGATTTATTGTTAATGTTTTGGTAACTGAATCGAAAGTAATTACAGAAGTTTTATACCCGGATTTCGATCCGTAAACTTTTATATTTGTGGAATTAAATGAAGCTGTGTTCATCTTATCTCTGAAAGTAAGAGTTATATTCTGGGAATTACTAACACCTACTTCATTAATATTAGGATAACCACCTGTTATTACAGCAAGCTGATAGACTTCTTCAGTTCCATGCTTTGCGCTGCTGTAGCCGTCTCCTGACCCGCCGTGGTATTTGTCGGCGAGGGGGATCGGAAGTACCGGGG
>CALEVL010000014.1 GCA_937924675.1 uncultured Ignavibacteria bacterium
TATAATGTGATTGTTTCAGCAATCCTCATAGTGCTGATCTTGCCGCTTTTCATAAATCTGATCTTTAGCCATCCTACATTTGATGACTTCTTCTATTCAGAAAAGGTGAGGCATTTCGGTTTCTTTGAGGCGCAGCTTAAGTGGTATAAGTACTGGACCGGAAAATTTTTTTCAACATTGGTACTTAGTTTAAATCCGTTGTTGTTCAGATCAATGACCGGATATGATGTGATGCTATTCGTAATAAATCTGATGACACCTATTCTAACTTTCAGACTGTTGTCTGACTTTTCCGGAAATTCTTTAAGTTCAATTCAACGAGTTGTTGTTTCGCTGGGCATCTACTTCGTTTTCCTCTATTCGATGCCTTCGGTTTCACAGGGCTTCTACTGGCTAACAGGCTCAGTAGTATATCACCTCCCGATATTGTTGATCATTTTATTCCCAATTCTGTATAGAAAGATAACTGTCTCACAAAATACAGTTGATCGAAATCTTACAATAGCGGCAGTTTCTCTTACTCTGGCAGCAATTACCGGTTGCAGTGAGATTGCTATGGTTCTGATCTGTTCACTTTTCTTTTCGTTTCTGTTTCTCAAATATAAGACTGTAAAAAGAATTCATTATTATGACGTGATATTCATAACGGCACTTGTGATTGGTTCAGGAATTGTCATATTTGCACCGGGAAATGAACTTAGGGGTGGTACATTTCCGCTGAGACATGATGTTATGCATTCGCTAATTTCTGCCACAAGTGAATTGACGAAGATTTTATTCAGGTGGATTTTCCTTACGCCACTTATTCCAGTAACCATTCTTCTGATTCCAGTACTACATAAATCAGCGATGCAAACAGATAAACCCAAGGTCATTGCGAAACTGAATCCGCTCTATTGTGCATTGTGCCTCTTGTTTGTAATCATAATGTGCTTGTTTGCTTCGATTTGGAGCACAGGCCTGATGCCTTTCAAGCGGACATTGAACCCTGTTTCATTCATCTTTGTCACCGGCTTTATGTTTGTTGTGTATGTTGTCTATTCAAGAACCCAGTTTGATAAGATTAAAATGAATGAGACCATACTGAGATTTGCATACATACCGCTTATTGCAATCTTCATTTATGTTGGAATGATGAAAAATAATGTTCGTAGCTCATTTGCTGACTTGATGACCGGCACAGCTTCAGCTTATAATGTGAATATGAAAATGAGATATGAGCATATAAGACTTAGTGAATCTGAACTCATTGAGGTTACCGGGATAGATGAAATTCCGCGAACTTTTTATTTCACAGATATAACAGATGATAAAGACTCTGATTTCAACAAATGGTATGCACAATATTTCAGAAAGAAAGCTATCATTTTGAAAAAGTGAATTCTGAATACTCTTTGTCATGAGCACGATTTTTGTGGAATCAGAGAGAATTTTAGTTGTAATTGTTCAGAAAAGACTGTGAAATTATTTTTCCTGCAACTAAATTCTCCCTTTATTACAAACTTTATTTCTTGCATTATCACTTATCCAACAAAAACTAGGTGCAAAACTACGGAATGATCAACATGATCATTTCAATACTAATTATGAAAGCAAAATGCCAATACACGAAATAGGCCGTTCAACTGTATCAGAAGAGGAAAGGGAAATTCAATTCAATCTCTACGAACTTTTCAAAGAAGAGAGATTTGAAAATGCAAAGAGCGTATGCTTGAATGCAATTGAAAAATATCCTGATCAACAGAGTTTTTACAAACTGTTGGTGACTGCTTACTTAGAGCTTAATGATCTTGAAGAAGCCAAGAAAGTAATAGGACACTTGAAGAAAAAATTTGGGGCAAGTCATGAAACGGAATTTCTTCAATCGCGTATCCATGAAATCGAAGGCAATACCGAAGAAGAGATAAGATCAATTACTAAGGCAATTGATCTTGTTCCGGAAGATCATTTTGACATAAAATCTGATTACCTTGCTAATTATGGAGCTTGTCTTATTGAATTTGACAGTGATAAAGCAAGGGAAGTTCTTGAACAGGCAGTTTATACAAATCCCTTGAACATATTTGCAAAGGAGCTTCTTGACGAACTTGATGAACTTGAAGAAGATGAAGATCTATATGAAGACGATGAACTTGATGAACTGGATGAAGATGATGAGCTTGATGTAGATGACGACGAAATTCAACTCAATGAACTCGAAGCTGAACACTTGCAGCTATTTACAGACGTTCAGAAGATGATGTATTTCATAAGAGAGGAGAAGGATGATTTTCACTCAGAGGAAGAGGAATTAGACTTTAAAACTTCTGCAAGAAATGAATGGACTAAGCTATTTTTTGATGATCCCAAGAAGATACTTGATGCCGCTCCCGATCAGCTTATAAAGATATATTCCTCTGTCGAGGTAAATCTTATGGACATTTATGATAATGAAGAACATTCTGATGGCATTGCCCAAAAGTTTTATGAAAGTATGCAATCGCAGATTGGAGAGGCATTTCCTTTTATTCCCAAAGATGGAATTACTTTCATTATGTATGCATATCCTGTGCTTGAGTTAGAGCATATAGATTTGACAATGTTGGCAAAGTTTTCATCCGGTGATTTAGAGGCCGGTGAAAAGGATAAAGAACTCATTCGTCTCGCCTATGATGCAGGTAAAATCATAGCGAAGATCAATGATGCAGAAGATGAAGAGAACTTTAGAATGCTCGCAGATAAATTATTTGTATTGCTTGAGGCGAATCTTGGGGAACGTAAAGCAGGATATCTTGTCAATATATTTCTTGGAAATATTGATGAATCTGATTCCTGAAGTAGGTCTGAAAATAGTACGGTACAAAGTTCGCCGAAAGGCAAAAAATGCAATAAGAAAAGTAACTTGATCATAGAAGTAATTAAGAGTTTAGAAGAAAGGTTGGTGAAAAATTCCTGAAACAATTACACAATAAACAAAATAAAAAAAGAAATTTGAACAAAGAACAAAACTTGCAATCAAGAAGTATGCAGAGCTCAAATACCCGGAATTCATTTCCCTGTCCATACTGCACAAGGATTGCGCGAACTGCCCATGGTTTCAGAAAGCATCTTGCCGCATCACTCAGATACGGGGGACATGAGTTGGATGACAACGAAATTGCTTTGACATTCCTCAACCTGGAATCCGGCGGCACGTTTTCATCTAAGATACTGCCTCAGTCAATTACAGGAGGTAAGGCAGCAATCTCGGCGTTAGACGATATCCAGGAAAAGGTCGCTACATCAAATGCCTTGGCTGATAAAACTGAGCCGGAGTTGCAGAGTAATTCAGTTAATGGCGGATCAACAGTGGAAGAAAGTGAATCGAATTCGAGTATAAAAGCTAAAGGCAAAACTAAATCGAAATCAAAGAAATCCAAAGACTCTGATTCTGCAGATGAATTCAAGGATTTTATGAAAGAGTTGTTTTCTTCTTTGTCATTAAGCAAAGACCTTCCCAAATATCAGTTTGAAAGAAGAATAGATACAATTCTGGAGTTCTTTTTACCTGAATTTCTTTCAAACAAGTACGGAGGAGAAGTTAAGTTCGTTACTCCTGAGTTTCCGCTGAAGAGAACCGAAAATAATTTGAGCAATAATATTGACTTCCTGTTCTATCATATCTTGCCTGATAAAATTGGAAAGCAATGGATCATTTGTGAAGTGAAGGCAATTAATGAATCAATTAGTCATGAACAGCTTGTCCTCTATACTCGCGCAAAAGCAAAAGGTATGAAAGTCTTGTTAAATGAGATTCAGTTCATCAGAAGTATTTCCGGCAATAAGGTTAAGTATGATTCACTTCTGGAAAGGATAGAGCCCTTTGAGAAAGACGGTGAGGTTAAAGTAGTTTATATCATTATGAGCAGGAAGGAACTTGAACATTTAAGAGCTAACTATCCTGATATTGAATTTATCGGTTATGAAGAATTGATGGATTATGATGCTGAACATTTTCCTAATGTGTGGAAGTTATTCAAAGAGTTTTTGATAGAGGATCGGAGTTAGTTTGTATTTCTGTTCATACAAGCCTTTTGTTAGCTAATAGTTCAGGATGCATTAAGTTGCAACTAATGTGAAGAGATTTCCTGAATAAAAAAAATTATCATCAAAAGCAGTGAACAATGAAGCTGCACCAGTTTAGGAATTGCTTCTCAGTTTGTCCTTAACAAATTTCCTCCAACAATCTTATTCTCGACTGCTATATCCCTGTCTTTAGTTAGGAGTTGAACATATTTTCCTGATGGTCTCTGTTCGTGTTGATGATTACAATTGTGGAATGATCTGCCGGATCTTTGCTGCAAGTTCAATGACAGTTAACGCTACAAAGTCTTCTTCAGGTAATGAGTCGCGAATAGTTGTTGAGTGGTTGAAAGGTTTTGGATAATTCTTCGAGATTGAATAGTTGTCCGGGATTCCGAATAACGATTGTTCCGGCGTGAGTTGATTGTCAGATTGAATTGAATGAAGTGTCCCATCTGTAATCTCAGTGTTCTTCTTTCTATCCAGTGCAATGATTTTTGCTCTGAGCTTCGATCCTGCACCTTAACCGCAAGAAATTCCGGTCATCATAAAAACAGATTTCAAAAATCGACAAAAGTAGTCAACAAGAACCGGCTGCCGGAGTATCATTCTGAAATATCCTCAAGCAATAGCTTTCCGTTGCCCTCTGGATATTCTAAAAATTATTCCATTTCATTTTAAACTATCACAATGAACCAGGTATTTCGTTTACGTGCAAATACTACTTACTCAGAATCATCTTCTTTGTTTCAACAAACTGATCCGACTCCAGTCTATAGAAATAAACACCGCTTGGATATTCAGCTGCATTCCAATCAAACTCGTAGCTTCCGGCATTCAGATTCTGATTAACAAGTTTCTCAACTTCCCGTCCCAATTCGTTGAAAATAACCAAACTCACTAACCCTGAGACAGGTACTGCAAAGTTGATCTTGGTTGAGGGATTGAAGGGATTTGGATAATTCTGCGAGAGTTCATAGCCTGAAGGAGTTTCATTTGAAATGATGTTTATTCCAATTACAGGACTGCTTGGACTGTAGTCTATTACTTTTGATCCTACGAAAGGCGTACCGTTAAGGCTAATGTAGGTGTATATAATCTGAAACACAGGAAACTTTCTTCCCGGAGCAAACCACACATATGATCTTGAAATAATGTCGGTCACAAGAGGAACTCCTATGTTTGATGAATCTCTGGTCTGCGTGAAGTAATTCACTCTCAAGGCATTTGAAAAATTACCATTTGGCAAATTAATTGTTCCCCACGCATCACCGCTTACAGTTGTTGTGCCGGTTCTATAGGTTTCAGCTCCAAACGCGTTATAAACTGAGGCGAATTGATCAGTGAAAGTACTGTTGAATGTGAAAGGATATTCGAGAAAAGTCTCTGCATTTGAATAGGGGATAGTAAGATCAGCTCCGGCAAATCCGTTTACAAGAATGTTTGTTTGTGATGTGTTGAAATAATTGAAAGAAGAATTGTCGTTTGTTGATGCAATATTTGAATTGGGAAACTGTGCTGCGTAAGGCGTTGATCCAACCGAAACAAAATTCACGGTGCTGCTGTCTGTGATGGTTAGATTCGTGAAATTCCATGTTTGATTTGAACCTGAGTTTCCTTCGGATAGGTTGACTGTATCGCATAGATAATTTTTGTCAATGTTTCCGACTACAGGATTGTTCGCACTTGTCAGCGTATTTTGAGCAAAGGATTGTGAAGCAACTACGAGAATTGCTAAAAGAAATGTTTTCATTTTGTTCTATTTAATTGATTGTAAATAACCCGCTAAATGCCGCTGAGTAGATTTTTATGCAATGAAAAACACATAGGCATGAAGAATGGAGAATTCATGTCCGGTGAATTTCTTGACCGCAAGAAATCTGTCATTTGCTTCGACATATTAGTCTCAGTAGATATGAACTAATATAGACGCTGTTGAAGCAAATAGATAGTGAAGAGGCTTAAGATATTTTTGAAGAATTGTAACTGCGCTAATATAAAACTGTGACCAGATTGACAGGAGCATAGGTTCCTTTTTTCTGCAATTCACTTCTCTAAATAACATTCTTTACTGTTAAAAAAAGAGAGCCACTTAGGTAGCTCTCTGGATTAACGATCTAACTTCGAAATACAATCTACTTACCACCGAGAAGTGATCCAAGAATGTCTCCGATAGCACCCATAGGATTCTGCTGTGAGGATTGTTGCTGCTGTTGTTGCTGTCCACCGCCAAGAAATCCTGCAATGTCATCAAGAATGTTACCGTCTGCATTCTGATCGAGGAATGAAGCAAAGCCGGTTGATCCTTCCGGATTTGTGTCTCTTTTGTTGGTAAGATATCCCAGTATCAGAGGTGCCACCAATGGAATTATCTTCATTGCTGTATTTGCGTTAAGGCCAAGCTTGTCTGAAAGTGCATTTGAAAGCGAAGAGCCTGAATTACCAAGCAATCCTCCCAGGTCCGGGTCTGCATCTCCCTGAGATCTTTCGTTAACTAATCCTTCCATGTTGTTCAGTACATTGGGGTCACCATATTTGTTTAGGATATGGTCAACTCTTTCTTGTCCGCCGTGCTCCTGCTTCTGTTTCATTAGACCGCCAAGAATCATAGGAGCAATAATTGGAATTGCCTGTTGTATGATTCCCGGATCTATACCGAGGGATGAGCCGATTTTGTTTGATGCATCTCCTCCAAAGTTATTGAGGAAGTCACTGATGAAGTCTGCCATTGTTTTTTTATTTATTTTATTTAAGAATTATTCGCTTGTAATCTATTTTGAACTTGTTTCACTTCTCCTAAGATCTTTAATGAACTCTTCAGGAACCGGATATCCGTCTTCAGATCTCAAGAATGCAATATGCAAATGTGTCATGCCCTTTGGCAGAATTGTTCTTCGGCCGGTTCTTCCCACTTCTCCTATCTTCTCCCCGGCTGATACAATCATTCCGGGAAATACCGTCACTACAGACAAATGTGAATAATAGAAGATCCCATCATTCGTCACATCAAATATCTTTACAAACTTTCCTCCGCGGAGCTTTGAACCGGGCGCCCAGCTTGTATCAACTGATATTACAACTCCACTGCTCATGCTTACAACATCAACCGGTTTTCCTGTCACATCGTCGTTTAGATCCTTGTTTGTATCGGCAATCATAATGTCATGGGCGGGATGACCTTTAGAATTGCTTCCCTGAAAATAATCGTAATCGCCAAGCAAGAAATCATTGCCTGCATCTCTGTAACTTAACGTGGAATAGCTCTTCAACGGGAAGACCCATTTATCTCTTCCGGTACTGACCCCACCCATCTTTCGGAAGTAAGCCTTGACAGGTTCTTCATAACTCTTCAGCAAATCGACTGCTTCGTCCTTATCTATTGAACCGGTCAGTATCTTCCTGTCAGTTTCATTCCACATCATCGCAATCAGAGGAGATGTATCATGTTGTCCATAAGAAATGGATGATACGGCCATCGCCATTATCAGCAGGGTAAATCGCAACTTGATTGCTAAACCTGTTATACTCACCAAACTATTTGCGATTCTTTGCCATCATGTTCAGCGCGCTTCCGTGATTGAACCACTGAATCTGCTGTTCATTCAATGTTTGATTCAATTGCACTTTATCTGCACTGCCGTCTGTATGATTGATGGTCATGGTAACCTGCTTGCCGGGAGCCAATTCAGTGACATCAATATCTATGAGATCATCTTCCCTTATCTTATCATAATCAGCAGGGTCAGAAAACGTAAGCGGAAGCATTCCCTGTTTCTTGAGATTTGTTTCGTGAATTCTTGCAAATGATTTAACAACGATCGCCTTGCCACCCATGAAACGCGGCTCCATTGCAGCATGTTCACGAGATGACCCTTCTCCGTAATTTTCTTCGCCAACTACTATCCAGCCGATTCCGCTGTGCTTATAATCCCTGGCAGTCTTTGGCACCTCTTCGTAATTACCTGTCTTGAAATTCTTAACGGAGTTCATCTTCTCGTTGAAGTGATTGATCGCACCGATAAACATATTGTTTGAGATATTGCTTAGATGCCCTCTGTACTTAAGCCAGGGACCCGCCATTGAAATATGATCAGTTGTACATTTGCCTTTTGCCTTCAGCAGAACTCTTAATCCTTTGAAGTCTAAGTTTGCATCCGGAGCCTTGAACGGCTCAAGAGCTTCCAGCCGCATGCTCTCGGGATTTATGATAACCTCAACTGATATACCTTCGCTTGCCGGTGCAATATATCCGTTTTCACCGGAAATGAATCCTCTCTCCGGCAACTCATTGCCCTTTGGCTCATCAAGTTTTATCTGTTCACCTTTGTCGTTTGTGATTGTATCGGTCAGGGGATTGAATGTCAGATTTCCTGCCATTGCAAACGCTGTTACAATCTCCGGTGACGCAACGAATGAGTGTGTTGCTGCATTTCCGTCATTACGTTTCGAGAAGTTTCTGTTATATGAAGTGATAATGGAATTCTTCTCTCCTTCTTTCACATCATGTCTTTTCCATTGCCCTATGCAAGGTCCGCAAGCATTTGCAAGTACTAGTCCGCCGACTTTTTCAAAAGCATCAAGCTGACCGTCCCGCTCAATCGTTGCGCGAATCTGCTCTGAGCCGGGAGTTATTGTAAACTCCGACTTCGCCTTCAGCCCCTTTGCCAAGGCCTGTTTGGCAACTGATGCTGATCTCTCCATGTCTTCATAGGAAGAATTTGTGCAACTCCCGATCAGCGCAACTTTGAGCTCCTGAGGATATCCGTTTTCTATTACTGCATCTTTGAATTTTGAGATTGGCCATGCAAGGTCAGGTGTAAATGGTCCGTTCACATGCGGCTCAAGAGTTGAAAGGTCTATTTCAATTACTTTATCATAATGCTTCTCACTTCCTTCATCAGCTTTGAGAATACTTCCGAGTTCGTCAGCCATCTTTGCAATTTCCTCTCTGCCTGTAATTGAGAGATACTTCGCCATCCTTGAGTCATAAGGAAATAGTGAAGTAGTTGCTCCTATCTCTGCACCCATATTGCAAATAGTTCCTTTGCCGGTTGCAGAGATGCTCTCGGTTCCTTCACCAAAATATTCGACGATTGCACCGGTTCCGCCCTTTACGGTAAGAATACCGGCAAGCTTGAGAATAACATCCTTCGGAGAAGTCCAGCCGGACAATTTTCCCGTCAGCTTCACTCCTATGACTTTAGGAAACTTCAATTCCCAGGGCATGCCTGCCATCACATCAACCGCATCTGCTCCGCCTACGCCTATGGCGATCATGCCGAGTCCGCCGGCATTTGGTGTGTGAGAATCTGTTCCTATCATCATTCCGCCGGGAAATGCATAGTTCTCCAAGACAACCTGGTGAATAATTCCGGCACCCGGTTTCCAGAATCCAATTCCGTATTTGTTGGATACACTCGCAAGAAACTCATAGACTTCTTTATTGTCACCATAAGCTCTCAGCAAATCATTCTTTGCGCCAACCTCCGCTTCGATCAGGTGATCACAATGAACCGTTGACGGAACTGCAACTTTTGGAATTCCCGCTGACATGAACTGAAGCAAGGCCATCTGTGCAGTTGCATCCTGCATTGCTACTCTGTCCGGTTTGAAGTCAACAAAATCAACTCCGCCGCCAAACGCTCTTGTAACCGGATTCCACAAGTGTGCATACAATATTTTTTCTGTGTATGTCATTGGTCTGCCGAGTATTTTCATAGCGGCATCCACTTTCGCTTTGTATCCTTCATATACAGCCTTTATCAGGTCTAAATCAAAGATCATTTTTTGTTTTCTCCTTAAAATATTTATGGTTATTGTTCAATGTAATGAATTTCAAAGTCTGTACTCTTTCCGGGATCTTTGAATTTGAGAAAGAGTTTTGCAGTTGTTACAACATCCTTCTGACAATAGATCTTGATTCTCTCCAGATCATTTTCTTCCCAATAGACTCTCCAAACGTCGCTGCCGTCAATGTCATCTTTAGGTGAGCGGATTCCAAAAGTTGCTGCAAGCAGATTCAAAGAGGTGTAGCTTTTGAAATCGCCAAATTTCCATAGCTCCATTGTGTCGAAGTGATTCACTTCCCACGGTTTTTTTCCTGCATTGTCCAAAAGCTTCGGGATGTTCAATCCGTTGATCAGACATCTTCTTGCTATGTAGGGAAAATCAAACTCCTTGCCGTTATGAGCGCAAAGTGATTCAATTGTTCCTGAATCAAGCAATGCCGAAAAGTCTTCCAGCAATTTCTTCTCATCATGCCCTGTAAATGATTTTATCCGGAAAGATTTTGCTTCATCACTTTCAAAGAATCCGGTGGAGAGGCACACGATCTTGCCAAACTCTGCATATATTCCTGCGCGGTTATAAAGTTCTTTGGCGGTCTGTCCTTCGCGTTCCATTGTAGATTTCATCTTTCTTTCCCACAGTTCTTGCCAGTCCTTATTTAGCTCTTCAAATTCAGCCTTCTGCGGCACAGTCTCCGCATCAAGGAAAAGCACTCTCTTAAGTTTCACGTCATTCAACATTGTTCATCCGTTTTTGGGTTATTGATTCATGGTTTCACTAAGTGTATTCACACAATCAGACAATCTCATAATTTATTTTGAAAGTAATTCTTTAATTTTCTCTTTATCGCTTGTTGGCAGACTGCAAGCATGATTCCGGCAAACATAAACAAGCGGTTCATCCTGTTTTCCAATGATGTTACTAATGAAAGGAAAGAGCTCTGTCATCTCTTTAGAGGAACTCATCAGAACACTTTGTGGGAGGTAGAATGACCTCACATACTTTGCAAGATCGTAAAATTTCTCGTTGGTTGAATCTCCGGAAATTATTATCTCAATAGGGTCATTAAGGAAGAAGCTCAAAGTGCTTAACATTGCAGGACTTGAGAACGGCATTCTTCTCAAATCTTCGCTGAACAACTTCAAACTCTTTTCCGCAATATCTTTCAGTTCTGTATTATCGGTAAAGGAGCTCAGCCGCAGCAGATTAAGGATCTGCACTGAATTGCCCGATGGTTCTGCTCCGTCATAAATTTCCTTTGTATTTAATATGATGTCGCTAACAGCAGGATCGACGTCAAAGAACCCGCCATTTTCCTTGTCATAAAATTTGGATAGTACCGCAGAGTTAAACTCGATTGCCTTTTTCAAATAGGTTGCATCAAAAGTACATTCATACAAGTCGATCAGCGCAGAAATCACATAGGAATAATCCTCCAATGTTCCATCAAATCTTGCTTCGCCATCTTTGTAACGATGATACAATGTATTTGAGTCTTTGGCGACAAGTTCTGAAAGTATGAATGACATTGCACGCACAGCATTTTCAACGTAGATCTCTTCTCCTGATGCACGGAAAAGTGAACACAAAGCCGATATCGTCAGAGCATTCCAGTTTGTAAGAATCTTATCATCAAGCGATGGAGCGGGACGTTTCATTCTTACCTGAAGAAGTTTTTCCTTAGCTCGGTCAATAATTGAGGAAATCTCTTCATTGGACATATCAAACTTTGCCGCGGTCTCAAAAAGATCATGAGCTATATACAATACATTCTTCTTCCCGAATACTTCATGAGGATCATGGATAGTATTTCCATGCTGTTCGATTCCATAGTAGTAACAGAAGATCTTAGATTCTTCTGCGCCTAAGAGTTCGTCAACTTCATTCTTGAGCCATAGATAATTAGCACCTTCTTCTTTGTGTTCAGGAATTTCTTCGTCAGGACAACTCTCAGCATCTTCTGCAGAATAGAATGCACCTTCAGGAGAAAGAAGATTTGAGAATACATACTGTGAAATTTCCTGAGCGATATGAAGAAAAAATTTCTTTCCTGTAAGCTG
Organism: uncultured Ignavibacteria bacterium; assembly: GCA_937924675.1. Taxonomy (GTDB): domain Bacteria; phylum Bacteroidota; class Ignavibacteria; order Tepidaquicellales; family Tepidaquicellaceae; genus JADJAH01. Next base: position 11,889 of record CALEVL010000014.1, read on the forward strand.
ATACGCGTTTGAATAGGTTTTTATCAACTGCGCCTGATCATAAAGCATCTTTTCAAAATGAGGTACCCGCCAATAGAGATCCACAGAATATCTGTGAAATCCCTTTCCAAGATGATCATACATCCCTCCCTCATGCATTTTCTTAAGAGAATATAGCGTCATGTCAAGTGCCGGAAATTCCTTATTCTCGCTGTAAAGATTCAGAAGAAAATCAAATACAACCGGGCGGGGGAATTTATTGCCTGAACCAAATCCTCCGTTCTCAGGATCATATATTTTTTCAAACTGAGAAAGCGGACTGAAGATCAGAGACTTTGAAAGTGCAGCATCATCGGCAGTTTTAGCATAAGAGAGACTCTTCTTTATGTTAGCTACAATACCCTCACTGCTTGCATTAATATCGCTTCGTTTGGATTTCCAGAGTTTGTTTATTTCAGTTATCACATCTTCGAAGCCTGCCCTGCCATACTTAGCTTTAGGCGGAATATATGTGGCGGCATAAAATGGTTTGAGTTCAGGCGTCAGAAACAAGCTCATTGGCCAGCCTCCGGAACCTGTTATCGCCTGAAGAACTGTCATATAAACCCGGTCAACATCAGGGCGCTCCTCGCGGTCAACTTTTATGTTTACAAAAAATTCATTCATGCTTACAGCAATTTCTTCATTCTCAAACACTTCGCGCTCCATTACATGGCACCAATAGCACGTTGAATAGCCTACTGAAAGAAATATAGGCTTGTCGAGTTTTTTTGCCAGGGCAAATGTATCATCATTCCATGGATGCCAATCCACGGGATTATATGCATGCTGAAGGAGATACGGGCTCTTTTCGTTGATTAACTTGTTTGGAGCGGAGGTTTTTGATTGCATCAGGATAAGTATAAGAAGAAATTAATAACAAAAGGAATTTAGTGAAAATCAATTCTTTCTTAAATAGGAATTTTCGGTATTTTGCAGAAATTGTAAATTTTTTTCTTGAAGCCGATGAAATTTTCTGACTTGATGCGGTTACCCCCAAGTGTCGATATCTGTAAACAAAATACAATGACCGTTGTATGGAGATAATCCCGCAAAAAAATTGATCTATGAATTGATGCATTCACATTGCATCAAATCCATAGATCTGTAAATTCTGTATCGAGTGTTACACCAATTTGACCGGTTTCAATTTCGAATCACTTCAGCCGGAATCTTCCAATCCCGTTTTGTTTCAAATCACTGACGGATGGCTTTCCTTTGCATATGATATTGCCGGCACCGCTTACAGATGGCCTGATAACTCCTGTGACATAGACTTCTGCATTTCCCACACCGGAATTGTCAATCTTCAGGTTCTCGATCTTCATGTTTTCCGCATCAATGTTGCCAACACCGGACAACATAAATTCTCCGTCAGTTACAGATCCGGAAAGCTCAATGTTTCCTACTGAAGACATCTCAAGGTTGAGTTTCGATGAGTTTAGTTCCAATTCCAGATTCCCGACACCATTGCAAGCTATGGCAAGTTGACTGAGATTAATCGTACCATCGGAAGTAAGATTTCCAACCCCGTTATTTGTTATCTTGTCAATATTCTTAAAAGTAACGTAAACATTCATTTTCCTGTTCTTCTTAAATCTGACACCTTCGGTCTGTTCTATTTGAAGCGTTCGATCGTTTACTTCGGGCTTTAAGTATGCCTGAAGATTCTCATCTGCCTCTATTTCAACAGACTCTGTATTTCCTTGCTTGATTACCGTATTGTAAATCCCGTTGAGTTCGATACGGTCAAATGATGAAATAGAATAGAACTTCTTTACAATCTTACCATTGCCTTCAACTTCCTGTGCAATTGAAAACTGAGCTGCCAGAAAAGGCAAAGCAAGAAATAATGCAATAACAAGAATTGTTGATCTCATTACGTTTCGGATTTGATTTAGAAAATTAAACGAAAAGCCCTGAGCAATGTTTCACTCAGGGCTAAGTAAGCGTGAGAATCTAATAAATCAGTTCTTATTCTTAAAGTTTGCTATCCGCATGTCGAGAAATGATTCAAAATCAAAATCATCAAAGTCTGCTACTTTCTCAAACATCTCTTCAGCTTGTTTCCTCTTGCCTTGCTTGTAATATATCTTGGCAAGTTCATAGTATGAATGGGGAACAAGCCATGTCTCAGTTTCCGGTTCAAGTTCCAGGCATTTGTTGAAGAATTCGATTGCCTTATCAATATTATCATTGTAATAATATGAAAGCGCCAGATTGTGAAACAGTCTTATCTTATCATCAACATTTCCGCTATTAAGATGTTCTTTATTGTTCATCATAGTTTCATACTTAGCTATCGCTTCCTGAATCTTACCTGATTCACGAATATTCATTGCATAAATGAGATCCTTATCGTACTGCCGCAGTGGTGACTTTATTCTTTCCCGGGAATATCTGTAAAAAAACTTATCAACTTCTCCGTCCCTTTCGTTGATAAAATCTTCTCTTACTTTTTTATATGTATCAATCGCCTTCTGTCTCTCACCCAGCATTTCAAATGAAATACCAAGCGTGAACATGTGGACATTGTAACGATCTTCCTTATTGGCATAAATGAAAAATCCTTCCAGATTTTTGGATGCACGGGAAAAATCATTCATCCGGAAATATGCTGTCCCTAAAATTGCGCTTGCCGACTTTTGAATTTCATCCTGAAATGATTTCTTGTTTAGCCGAAGTGCATCTTCTGCTATTCTGATTGACTCTTCCGGAAATCCACCCTGCAGAAGCAAGCTGGCATGAAATACTTTGAAGACGGAACTTTCGGGATATTCCGTTACGAGTTGCCTCGAAAGATCAACGGCTTTGGTATCATTCTGGTCTCTTTCATTCAATGAAAAAATTGAAAGAAAGACTTTCGAATCAACGCGGGTATATTTTCCTTTGGCCATAGACGTATTCAGCATCTCTATGCCATTTCTGATATCACCCTCGAAGCCGATCAGCGATAGCAGCCATTTAAACTTGTCAGGAACAAAACCCAATGCAATTTTATATAACCCAAGTCCCATATAGGCATCATAATAATCCGGCTTTCGTTTGATCAGGTCTGTCAGAACTCTATAACCCTCGTTTCCGTCAGATGCTGCTTCAAGCAGATTCTTATTCAGGCTTAACATAAGCAATGAGCGGTAACTGTGTGAGAGGCCCTTATAATAAATAGCGTCGTAGTTATTCTCATCTTTATCAATCAAATTGTCTGCTTTGCTGATTACATTTGATGATAATGTCAGAAACCTGTTGAATTCTTCATCTTTGCGCGAAGGAAGTGCTTTGTAGAAATATAAAAGTGATTCGTAAAAATAGCCACTTAGATCCTGCGGATAAGATGATTGAAGAGTCTTGAACCTAACCGAAGCTTGGTCAAATTCGAGATTGTATATCTCATCAAGTCCGGTGAGTACCTCCTCCTCTATTTTGCCGTTGGATATTGCCGGTATTGAAAAAAGAAACAGAAACAATAAGAGCGAAATATAACGGATTCTCATTTTAAAATTTATTTTTCGTGAAATAGAACTGAATGAATGCTCTATGTGTTCCCAATTCGATCTGATTTTCTGAAAAAGTATTACAGTTAACTTCAATTCTTTAGCTTTTTTTTGGAGGTTGATTGATATATATTTGCAATTTAAAATACTGGTTAATATGCCCAAAATAATTTTCGAAATAAATTACAACATTATTCCTGAAAAAAGAGAAGGTTATCTTGAGACAATAGGGGATCTTAAGTCAAGGATAAGAGAAACAGGAATAGATTACTCGGTTTTTGAAAGCAAGAAGACCCCCGGCAATTTCTCGGAAATATACACCTGCAAGGATGAAGAGGAATATGAATCACTTGAGGATAATCAGAGTGAAGAGACAGTTCAGCTGACTCAAAAACTTTTTGATGAGTACATTCAAAATAATAAGGTCACTTACACAACGAAGTACGAAGTCTGATTTCGTTGTTACAACCGGGTTCGGAAGAGTAGCTGATGAAATCTGCTACTCTTTTTTATTGATGCAAGAACTATGAAAAACTTCATACCAAAAGATTCTCAAAACGGATACTCCCGAATTGACTTTACGTCAAGCCCGGGCGTAAAGTTTTTGATAGGAATTCTTACATTCTTCCTGCTTTTCTGGATGATGCCCGAATACGAAAATATTGAATCAAAATATGAAGTAGGTACGGTTTGGTCTGCTGAGGACCTTATTGCTCCTTTCTCATTTCCAATCTACAAAGATGAAATGGAGTACGAGCAGGAGAAAAAAGATGTAATGAAAAACCTTACTCCTGTCTTTGACAAGTTAGAGAATTCTTCGGATGCAAATGATTCTGTTGATGCATTTATTGCAGCACTAACATCAGTTTTAAATGCAGCAACAGAGCTGGAATTATCCAATAACGGTTATGTCAATTCAGAATCTCTTGATTCATTGAAACAACTTGTTAGTGTTAGATTTACTTATCCGGAATGGGAAACTATTTATTTGTTGTATAAGAATTCTTCATCAGGTGGAGACAATGGTTACATTTACTTTACGGATAAACTCAAGAATATATCAAGCCAACTTTCCAGTGAAAACATAGTTGATCTAAGCAAGGAAAAATTGGTTTCAAAACGGATTTCTGTAAAGGAGCCGGGCAATAAGCTTCAACAGGTAATTGAAACTGATAATGTACTGGATACAAAAGAAGCTTTTGGCAAAGCATCAAGTGTAAGTTCAGTTTATCCTTCAGATTCAGCCATGAGTTCTGTCTTCAGCAAATCCCTTCAGGCAATCATAAAGCCGAATCTAATTTACAACTCAGAGCTATCTGAACTTGAAAAGCAAAACCGCATTGAACAGATTCCAAAAACAATTGGAATAGTTCGTGAGAATGAACGGGTGATCAGCAAGCATGATCCCGTAAACCGTCTCACAAAAATGAAATTGGATTCTTACAAACGGGTCCGCCTCGAGAAGATCGGCGTACAGGATATTCTGCTTCAGCAGGTAGGAAAGTTCCTGACAGTGTTTGTCTTGCTTCTTGTGCTCATAGTTTTTCTCTATTACATAAGACCGGCTGTTTATGATAACAATCTTCAATTACTAATTATTGCTTCGCTAATACTTGTTGAAGGTTTTTTTGCTTTTACGAGTCTTAAGCTTAATACTCCGGCGCCGGTTGAGTTATTGATCTTTGTGCCTGTAGCTTCAATACTTCTTACTATTATTTTCGACTCCCGCCTGGCCTTCTATACAGTAACAGTTATCTGTTTCATGATCGCTGTTATCAGGGGAGGTGATTTCGGAATTGCATTCGTTTCCTTCTGCGGTTCTGTTCTTGCAATATTCAGCGAAAGGGATATTAAGAACAGATCTCAGATCTTCAGATCTTTTTTCTTTATTCTTATTGGATATACACTCTCGATACTTGCCATCAACCTTGTAAAAATAGAAGATCCTCAGAAGATATTTACGAAGCTTCTATTCGGAGGAATTAATGCCGTAATGTCGCCGGTCATAGCGTTCGGATTGCTTATTTTTTATGAGAAAGTTTTTAAAGTCACAACTGATCTTACACTTCTTGAACTTTCTGACTTCAATCATCCTCTGCTCAAGGAACTTTCTTCTAAAGCGCCGGGGACTTTTCATCACAGCATCATTATGGGAAATCTTTCCGAAGCTGCCGCAGAGTCTATTGGAGCAAACAGTATCCTGGCAAGAGTCGGATGCTATTATCACGACATTGGCAAAATGTCAAAGCCACAGTATTTTATTGAAAATCAACTGGACCAGAACAACAAACACAATGAGCTTAATCCTAATATAAGCACGAAAATCATTATTTCTCATGTACGGGATGGAATTGAAATGGCCAAAAAGCACAGGCTTCCGCAGCAGATAATCGATTTTATTCCAATGCATCACGGCACAACGCTTGTTGCTTATTTTTTCGACAAAGCAAGAAGCTCATCCAAAGAAGAGGTTAGCGATCACATTTACAGATATCCGGGACCAAAGCCGCAGACAAAGGAAACCGGAATAGTTATGCTTGCAGATGCAATTGAAGCAAGCACAAGAACTATTGAAGATCCTTCACCTCAGAAACTTGAGAACAACATCAAAGAAGTCATAAGAAAAAGATTCATGGAAGGAGAGCTTGACGAGTGTGATCTTACGCTGAAAGATCTGACAAAGATAAAGGACAGCTTCCTTAAGATCCTCATCGGCATTCATCACCACAGATTAAAATACCCTGATCAAAATCAGTTAGAACTTCTTGCCGATAAAAAATCCACGCTTACAGATGGAGATCTCTGAGCAATTTCAACTGTACAGAAAGTTATACACCAATTACCTTAGAACAGAAAAGTCATTATCTGAAAATACAATTTCTTCTTACAATTCCGACGTGACAAGGTTTTTGGAATACTGCTCGAAAAACTGCGAGATATCTGAGCCGGCAAGGATATCCCAGGATACTGTCTCAGCATTTTTAAATTTTTTATCGGGCAAAGAATCCGGGGAATTTCAATACACCGGAAAATCTGTTGCACGTATCATTTCTTCTCTGAAGTCTTTTTTTTCATTTCTTGAGGAAGAGAATGTGATTGAGATCTCTCCTATGGACAATGTTGAATCACCTAAGATATCAAGATTAATACCCGAAGTATTGAGTATTGAAGAAATGGAACGGCTGCTAGAATTGCCTGATGTTGCGGAGAAGCTTGGATGCCGCGACAAAGCTCTGCTTGAATTGATGTATGCATGCGGGCTAAGGGTGAGTGAAATGATCGAACTAAGACTTTCAAATCTGCTTTTTGAGCAAGGGATTGTGAGGGTCTTTGGAAAGGGTTCCAAAGAAAGAATAGTTCCTGTCGGCAATTCAGCAATTCGGGCAGTTGAGAAATATATTAAGGAAAGCAGAGAACTTCTCAGAAAGCAGGCTTCAAAGGATTTTGTATTTCTTAATTTCAGAGGAGGGAAACTTTCCAGAATGGGTGTCTTCGATATTATCAGGAAATATTCCCGACTTGCCGGCATTAAAAAGAGCGTTCACCCGCACACACTCAGGCATACTTTTGCAACTCATCTTCTTCAAGGTGGCGCGGATATTCGCATAATTCAGGAAATGCTTGGTCATTCCGACATATCAACTACTCAAATCTATACACACGTAAGCAGAGACTACCTTATAGAAGTGCATAAGACATTTCATCCGAGGGCATAAATCCCTTAATGATAAATTGAACAAATGCTTTATAATGCTTATATTTAGCAAAAATTTTTAACAACATTCAGGAGATATAATCATGTCACTTAATTTGAAGTTTGGTCTGATGTTTTTCGCAATGCTGTTGCTTACAACCTCATTCTATTTCTCAGGTTGCTCATCAGCCGAATCAACAACAGGTAAACTTGCATTTCAGCAGCAAGACTATGCAAAAGCAGAAGCTGAACTGAAAAAGGGATTAGCAATTGATCCAAGCGATGACGAAGGATGGTTCATGCTTGGATATTCACAAGTAGAACTCGGAAAAGTTGAAGAAGGCAAAAAATCATTTGAAAAAAGCAAAAGCATTTCAGGCAACTACAACGACAGAATAGCACAATACTGGGTAGAAAAATTCAATCAGGGTGCTCGTGAATTTAAGAACGGAATTGATGCGGAAAACAAAAAGGACAAAGCAGGTGCAAAAGGATATTATGAAAATGCTTTGAAATCATTTATGGCGTCGCATGCAATTATTCCTGACAGTCTAAAGTCATTGAGCGCAATTGGCGAAACGTATCTTGCACTTGGTCAACAGGAAAAGGCTCTTGAAACTTTCAATGAACTTGCTTCTAAATCCAACTCAAAAGAAAGTGCGGAAAAGGTTGCAAAGATCGTTTTCGAAACAGGAATGTCTTTGATGTCAATGAACAGCTATGAGACTGCTGCAAAGACATTCGAAAGAGTTTTGAAGATTCCGTCACTTCCAACAGATGATATATATTATGAAACGGCAGCATACAATGCAGGACTTGCACATGCAAAGATGGGTGAAGACATGAGATCAAAAGATGAAAACAGCGATTACAAATCTGAGTTTTCAAAAGCTCAATCGTATCTTGAACCTTTGACAAAGAGTCTTAAGACAAAAGATCTGGAGCCGAAGATTTACGAGTTGCTTGTTTCAGTTTATGCTAACCTTGGAATGACCGAAGAGGCAACAGAAGCTCTGAGGAAAAAGGATGAACTTAAGAAATAAATGTCGAACGGAGAAGTTCAACAGAAGACAAGATCCGGTTCAGGGAGCTGGTTTTGGGGCATAATGATCACACTTGTTGTGCTTGCAATAGTTTTCTTTGGTGCTTCTATTTTTTATTTCGGCAAGATCGTTTCTAAGTCGTCTTCTAAATATTATGAAAGAACCGGAAGCGGTTCAGAAAAAGTAGCAGTCGTTGATCTGAACTTTACAATCATTTCCTCAGAGCCGATTGTAAAACAGTTCAAAGATTTTGGCGAAGATGAATCTATCAAAGCCATTATTCTTAGAGTCAATACTCCGGGAGGAGGAGTAGCTGCATCTCAGGAGATGTATGAAGCGATACGAAAGGTTCGCGATTCAGGAAAGCCGGTCATAGTTTCTATCAGCAGTCTTGGAGCAAGCGGCGGTTACTATGCCGCCTGCGGCGGAAATATAATTGTCGCAGATCCCGGTTCACTTGTCGGCAGTATTGGTGTTATTATTTCTTTGACTAATTTCAAGGATCTTGCAGAAAAGCTCGGAGTAAAACAAACTGTTTTCAAAAGCGGTGAGCTGAAAGATGCCGGCAATCCTCTTCGAGAATTGAATGAAAAGGACAGGGAATATTTCCAGAGCATAGTTGATGATTCGTATGATCAATTCCTTGATGTAGTTGCGCGTGAAAGGAAAATTAACAAGGATACTTTGAGAAATTATGCAACAGGAAGAGTCTATACCGGTAGGCAGGCGCTTGATATTAGGCTGGTTGATTCACTCGGTACTTTTGATGATGCAATAATGATGGCGGCAAAACTGGCAGGCATTGAGGGTGAACCTGCTATCGTAAGAAAGAAGGAGAAAATTTCTTTTCTTGAGATGCTTCTTGAATCTGTCGGAAAGAATGAACTTAAAGAAGTAAAGGATGAACTCAAAGGTGAATATCTTGATCAGCCTGTATTGCAATATAAGTTCATTTATTAGACCATAATATAACAAGTATGACAAGAGCACAGATAGCTGCCGCAATATCAGATGCAACAGGTTTGAGCAAGAAGGAAACAGAAATAGTGGTTGAAGGATTCATAAGCTGCATTATCGATTCCTTGAAAAGAAACGAAACAGTTGAAATAAGAGGCTTTGGTACATTCAAGAATAATATCAAGAACCCGAGAGTAGCAAGAAATCCAAAGACAGGTGAAAAGATCTCTTTGAATAAGAGATTCATACCAATGTTCAAAGTTTCTAAAGAGTTTAAGAAAGTTGTTCAGGAAAGTCTGGCAAAGGAATAGCAAACTCAAACATAAATAAAACGAAAGGAAAACTTCATTAATGCCTTGCGGTAAAAAGAGAAAACGTCATAAAATGGCGACACACAAGAGGAAGAAAAGACTCAGAAAGAACAGACATAAAAAGAAAATAAGATAGTCTTTGAGGAATATTCCGCCGCTCATAAAGTGCGGCGGAGATTCAGATCCATTTCTTCAGCAAATCCAAAACTTTATCTTTACCAAGTATTTCCGCTATAGCGGGCAATTCAGGGCCATTCTCACTTCCGGACAATGCAATTCTAACCGGTTTGAAAAGTGATTTTCCTTTCACGCCTGTTTCGGTTTGTACATCACCAATTGCACTCTTATAATTATCCGCAGTCAATGAATCAATAGTTTCTATTTTTTTAATGAGACTTTCAAATGCAATCTTGCTTGAATCTGCTGTCAGAAGCTCTCTTAGTTTCTCATCGTCAAGAACTACAGACTCGTTGACAAATATTCCAACATGATTCGGAATCTCGTCCAGCTTGTTCAGATAAACACGTATTGCAGAGAGAATCTTTTTCAATTTGTCGCGGTCATTAGTGTCAATTCCTGTCCCTTCGAAGAACGGCACGGACATCTCTGTTAATGCATCAATGTCGTAACTCTTAATGTAAGAGTTGTTCATCCAGTTTAGCTTGTCAATATTGAATACTGCTCCTGATGTCTGAACTCTTTCCAGGGTAAATGCCTTTATCAATTCTTCCATTGAATAGAATTCCTTTTCTTCTCCTTCTCCCGGATTCCAGCCAAGCAATGCTATGAAATTTACGAGTGCTTCTTTGAGATAACCCTTTTTCAGATAATCCTCAACTGCAACGTCACCCTGACGTTTGCTCAATTTTGACTTGTCGGGATTCAGTATCAACGGTACATGAGCCATTTGCGGAACATCCCAGCCCAATGCACGATAGATCAGAATGTGCTTCGGTACAGAAGTTATCCATTCTTCACCTCTGATTATGTGTGTAATGTTCATGAGATGATCATCAACAACATTAGCCAAATGATAAGTAGGGAAGCCGTCAGACTTTAGCAATATCTGATCATCAACAATATCAGTATCTATTTTTATGTTTCCTTTCACCAGATCATTAAACCTGACTTCTTCACCAAGCGGTACCTTGAGTCTTATCACATAGGGAATGCCTGAAGCAAGTTTCTGATTTACTTCATCAGCAGAGAGGTCTCTTCCTCTCCTGTCATACATTGTTTGCTTGCCTTCAAGTTGCTGAAGTCTTCGCATTTCGTCAAGCTCTTCCTGTGTCTCAAATGCATAATACGCATTGCCATTTTCAAGAAGATCGTTGCAATATTTCTTATAAATCTCAAGACGGTCTGACTGATAGTATGGTCCTTTATCTCCCCCGGTAACCGGACCCTCGTCAAATGTGATACCAAGCCGTTCAAGTGAAGAGATAAGATTCTCTACGGCACCATCAACTTTTCTTGACTGGTCCGTATCTTCAATCCTAAGAATATTTTTTCCTTCATGATGCCTTGCAAATAAAAAATTGAACAAGGCAGTCCTTAACGAGCCAATATGAACAAAGCCTGTTGGCGACGGTGCAAATCTTACTCTTATTTCATTTGTCATTTATTCAATTATTATTGATTATCAATACAAACTCACCCTTCTCGGGAAAGCGTGTCTGTGCAAGTTCTTTGAGCCCCCCGCGGATAGTCTGCTCGAATTTTTTTGTAAGCTCACGTGAAACAGCAGCCGGTTTGTTTCCAAAAGCGTTTCCGAGTTCGGTCAGAGTCTTTCTGATTCTAAACGGCGATTCGAAAATTATGAGAAGCATCCGCTTATTTTTAAGTTCATCTATCAGGGTTTTTCTTCCTTTCTTCTGCGGCAGGAAGCCCTGAAAATAGAATTTGTTTGAAGGGAATCCCGACATTATCAAAGCATGTATCAGCGAACTGCTTCCGGGAACTGAAACTACTCTTATCTCCTCGCTCAGGCATCGCTTCACAAGTATGCCACCCGGGTCTGAAATGCAGGGAGTTCCGGCATCTGAAATCAGCGCTCCGGTCTTGCCTTCTTTAAGCAGTTGGATTATAAAATCTGTTTTCCTTGCTTCAACATTTGAATAATAGCTGATCATTTTTGTGTTGATTCCGAAATGTTTCAGCAATATCCCTGAATGTCTCGTATCTTCACATGCAATAAAATCACACTTGCGGAGTATCTCAATAGCCCTGAATGAAATATCTTCAAGATTGCCAATGGGGGTTGAAACAATATATAAAGTATTCAGCTCGGGTGAAACATCTGCAAAAGCTGCATTATATTTATCAAGTATGCGCTGCGTATCTTCAGTCAATAAAGAGATTCAGTTTTGATAATCTATTATCTTTTTAATTAAGTATTTTAGTATAGTCAATTTGAAAAAAATTTTAAATTTAGAATTTAATGTTAGTCATAGGTAAAAATCCTGTCTTGGAAATACTTTCGTCGAACCCCGGGTACATTAATAAGATTGTTTTACTCAAAAGAATCAAACCTGACGGGAAGTTGAAAGAGTTGGTGAATGTTGCCAAAGAGAACTCAGTTAATACAATGTTCCTTAACTTTAACGATTTCAGGAAATTCTTCAATAATAGTACAAAGGATGAAGGCATAACACAGGGTGTGATTGCATTTGTAAAGGATTATGAATACAAACCTTTAAGAGAAATAGTAGAAGACTGTAAAAAAATCAAGAATCCTCTGATTCTGATACTCGACAGTATAACCGATCCTCACAATCTCGGAGCAATTGCACGATCTGCTGTTTGTCTCGGCGCGGATGGTATTGTTATTCCACGGCACAATGCTGCTGAAGTCAATCATACCGTAATGAAGACATCTTCCGGAGCGGTGTCTCATATCAGTATTGCAAAGGAGACAAATCTTTCAAACGCTATTGAACTGCTTAAGAACAACGGATTCTGGATCTTTGGCACTGATATAAGTGCCGGTAAGACGATCTTTGAGACTGATTTCAGATTGCCGTCTGCTTTGATAATTGGGAGCGAAGGAGCCGGAATCAGAAAGAATCTTCTGGAGAAAAGTGATCACACTGTGAGAATCCCGATGGCCGGCAAACTATCCTCTCTTAACGCATCAGTTTCTGCCGCTGTTTTCATGTATGAGATCTTCCGGCAGAAGAACTCTTAATCTTGTTTGATTCTGCTTGGTGTTGGGATGTTGTATTTTGTCATCAACTTGTACATGTGACTTCGCTGGATCTGAAGCGCTGATGCAGTTTGTGATATATTATATTTATAATCATTTAACATTTTCAGTAGAAATACTCTTTCCGATTCGTTTTGAAAATCGTTCAACGACATATTCCTGTTAAATAAGTCACTGAATTCTTTAAGATGCTTTGTACCGGGCAGTTCGATATCTTCTGCCTCTATGACTTCATTTTCTGAAGTAATTACCAGCCTTTCAACCAGGTTCTTCAGTTCTCTTACATTGCCCGGCCATCGAAAGGACAAGAGTAAGTCTGTTGCGCTTTCTGAGAATCGCTTAGGCGGAATGTTTCCTTCCAATTCAGTGCGTTCTGCAAAGTATTCAAGCAACAGGGGAATATCCTCCGGTCTTTCTCTTAGTGGAGGTACATTTATCCTTAACACATTTATCCTGTGGAAAAAATCCTCCCGCAGATGCTTCAGTTCTATTTCATCTTCCGGATTTACATTGGTTGCAAATATGAATCTGAGATTAACATATATACTATTTGTCGAACCTGTCTTGACAAACCTGTTAGTCTCTATCACTTCTAGAAGCTTTGCCTGAATCTCAGTACTAAGAGAAGATATTTCATCGAAAAAAATCGTGCCACCGTCTGCCTGCTCAAACTTTCCCTGAACAAATGTATCTCCCAAAACTGTGCCGAATAATTCCTGGTCTAATTTTTCTTCTGTTAGATTTGCGCTGTTGATTTCTACAAACGGCTTGTCAGTTCTGTCTGACTCAATATGAATCTGCCTTGCAATAAGTTCCTTACCCGTTCCACTCTCTCCCGTTATAAGAACATTTTGGTTCATCGGGGCGAACTTGCGGATCAAATCCAGGACTGACTGTATCTTTTCAGATCTTCCTATGATCCTGTTTGATTCTGCGAACCGTTGTCTTACTCTTCTGAGTTGATCTTTCGACTTCTTATATTCAATTGCATTCTTAATTGTCAGCTTGAGCTCATGAAGATCAGGTAGAGGTTTCTGAAGGAAATCATATGCTCCAATCTTAGTTGCTTCCACTGCTGTTTCAATGGTTCCATGGCCTGAGATCATTATGACCACCAGATCCTTATTGATATCCATGATCCTTTCAAGCACTTCAATCCCATCCATCTTGGGCATCTTAATGTCGAGGAGAATAAGGTCATACTCCGTTCCCAGTACTTTCTGCAAGGCAGTGTGGCCGTTGAGGCAGCCCTCAACTTCGTGACCGTCAGATGAGAGTACCATTGATATACTGTCAATTATACTTTGTTCATCATCGACAACAAGTATTTTTCCCATTATTTGTATTTATTTACTTTGCTATAATTGTTTTGTCTTGCGTGGCAAGTTCTGCAACAATCTTGCCCGACAGGAAACAAAGTGGCACTCCTCCGCCCGGATGTGTGTTTCCTCCGGCAAAAAAAAGATTTGTAAATCTTGCAGATCTGTTCTTTGGTCTCCTCATCAAAGTATAAAGAGAGTTTGAAGACAAACCATATATTGATCCGAACTCTGCTCCATACTTTTCCTTAAAGTCAATTGGCGTAAAGATGTCCATAAATTGTATATGGTCTCTGATGTTTCCTTCGAATACAAAGTTAAAACTGTTGAGTTTGTCAACAACTGCATCTGCATATCTTGCCTTTGAAGTTTCATCCCACGATAGTGCCTCGTTAATAAAAGGCACATTCACCAGAACAAACCAATTCTCACAGTTGTGCGGAGCATCAGCAGGTTCATTCTTGGATGTTGTAGAGATATAGACAGTCATATCTTTTGCCGGAATCTTCTTCTCGAAGATATCAATGAATTCCTTCTCATAATTATCAGAGAAAAAAATATTGTGGTGAGCAAGCGATGGATTTGATCTCATGATCCCGGCAAACAATATCATTCCCGAACTTGACCAGTCATCATTACTGAAATAATCATTCTCCATTATCTCAGGCATCGAAGTGAAATTAAGAACAGCCAGATCAAAATGTTCATGTTCAGAAATATTTCCATTATTGTCTGCAAAAAAAAGTTTGGTTAATGTCCCGCCGGCTGATTCGAATTTAGTTAAACGTTTACCAAAATTAATTTCAATGCCGGACTCTTTGCAAAGCTTCTGCAGAGCCTCAGCAATTCTGTAGATTCCGCCTTTTACATACCACGGTCCGTACTTGTGCTCCGTGTAAGGAATAATTGAAAAGAACTGAGGCGCAAGATATGGGCTTGATCCGTTGTATGTGGCAAATCTGTTTATCAATTGCTTCAGTTTTGGATCTTTGAAGAACTTGTTTGAAACATCATTCATTGATCTTCCCGAAATGAACTTGGTTGCATTCTTAAGTCCTTCTGCAGATAAGAAATTCCTCAAGCGAAATTCACCTTCCAGAAATGCCTCATTTGAAATTTCGTAAAACTTTCTTCCATACTTGATACATCTGTCAAAGCCGGCTGTTTCTGCTTCACCAAAAACTTTAAGCATTTCATTTCTAAGCTGCTCACTGTCAGAGTACCAATCAAACACAGTACCATCACTCCAGAAGTATCTGCATGATATATCAAGTTTCTGAAATTCAATGTAGTCTTCAACTCTCTTACCCAAAGAAGCAAAGAACTCAGAAAGCACATGCGGCATTGTTATCAATGAAGGTCCCGTATCAAACCTGAATCCGTCTTTCCGGAATTCACCCATCTTCCCTCCGGCATAATCATTCTTCTCGAAGATGCTTACTTCATATCCCTTATTAGAGAGTGCAAGCGCACTGACCATTCCTCCAATACCGGCGCCGCAAACTATTGCTTTCTTCATAATTCTACTACTGTAACGCCTGCATCACCTTCATTCCAGTTGCCTGCACGATATGATTTTACGATATTTGTTTCCTTCAATTGTCTTCTGACTTCCTCTCTTAGTTTACCGCTGCCTTTACCGTGAATAATGCTGATTTCAGTCAGTCCATTAACAACAGAATCATACAAGAATCTTTCCAAGAGTTCTTTGACCTCATAGCTGTATTTGCCGCGGAGATCAAGTGACAATTGTACGGGTTTATCATTAAGCTGAACACCGGCACCGGAAAGAGATTCGTGAATTGGTTTGTCTTTAATCTTCTCAATGTCAGCTAAGGGTACTCTTACCGTAAAACCGTTTATGTTCAACATTATTTCATCAGTGGTAACACTCAGAACTTCACCGGAAGTATTGCTGCCTTTCAAACGTGCAATATCTCCAGTCATTACTCTGGTCTTTACAATATCTCTTGTTACTTCATCCGGGATTGAAATATCCAAGTGCCTTTCTTCCTCTGCAATGATATCCTTCGCCTGTTTCGGAGAGATCCGCTCTTCTCTAATTTCTTTGACAGTCTTTTCAATCAGTTTCCGAGCATCTTTTACAATACTCTCGGCTTCAAGCTTTGCTTTTTGCTTAAGTACTTTTTCGTTCTTTTTCAGTTCGCTGAGTTTTTCATCATATAGATTCGCAAGTCCTGTCAATCTAACATTCTCAATATCAGTTTTTCTTTTGAGCACATCATAGTTCTGCTTAGTTTCATTCAACTCTCGGAGGAGATCTTCAAGACGGTTTTCGTTTTCGGATAAATATGACTTGGAATCTTTAATGATAGATTCTGGGAAATTGAATTTCTCAGCAATCTCAAAGGTAAAACTTTGACCCGGTATTCCGGTTATAAATCTGAAAGTAGGGGATAGCGATTCGGAATTAAACTCAAGCGATGCATTCTCAATCATTGGAGTTGCATAAGCAAACTCCTTCAATTCACTGTTGTGAGTGGTAACAACAGAACACGCATACCTTCCTGACAATGTCTTAAGTATAGCCGAAGACAATGCACTTCCAAGAACAGGATCAGTGCCGCTGGCTATTTCATCAATAAGTACAAGCGATCCGGAATCGGCTTCATCTAATATCTGCTTCACTGAAATCAAATGAGAACTGAATGTACTCAGATCATTTTCAATAGACTGCTCATCGCCAATGCTTACAAAAATGGATGTGAATATTTTTACTTTTGATTCCTCATCTGCAGGAATAAGGAATCCGGATTGAAGCATCAGATGACAGAGACCTACAGTTTTTAGCACAACTGTCTTGCCACCTGCATTTGGTCCTGAAATCACCAGAGTATTAAACTCATTTCCGATCGTAAATTTTAGTGGCACAACCTGAGAACGGCTGTGTGTTTGAAGCAGAACAGGATGATATGCATTGATCAGTTCAACTTCGTTGCCAGTTATAACCGGCATTGAACCTACAATCTCAATGGCATACTTTGCCTTTGCCTGTATGAAATCTATATCTGCAAGAATCATGCAATTGCCGAGCAGCTCATCGGTTACTTTGGAAACCTGAGAAGCAAGTTCCCGAAGAATCTTATCGATTTCTCTTTTCTCTTCAAAGTGAAGCTCAGTAAGTTCATTGTTTAGAGTGATTATCTCTGCCGGCTCTACAAACACTGTCTGCCCGGTGGAAGATGCGCCATGAATAATTCCCTGCACACTCTTCTTATTCTCTGTCTTGACCGGAATGACATATCTTCCGTCTCTTTGCGTTACAATGTCTTCCTGTGCATATTCTTTTTCAGAGATCTTCTTCAAAATGCCTGCAAGTGATTTTCTCAGTCGTCCTGATTGTTGAGTGATCTGTCTTCTGATTTTTGAAAGATTTGCTGAAGCAGAATCCTTAACCATTCCTGATTCATCAATTGTTATCTCAATATTGTGCTCAAGAATCCTGTCGAAATACAAAGATGAACAATATGCTGCTACCCATGGAAAACTGCCGTCAGTTGAATCGTTTGCATCGAGTACATGCTTTCTCAATCTTCTGGAAGCTATAAGGAATGATAATATATTAAGAAAATCTTCAGGAGCTACAAAATGACCTTCAATTCTGATCTTGTTGAGAATTAATCTTATGTCTGACAGACCATCCAAAGGGAGATCGCCGGAGTTAATAAGAAGCTCTTTGACTTCAACAACTTTTCTCAGCTCAGTTTCAATCAAGCTGCGATCAGTCATGAATTCAAGTTCTTCACAATTCGATGAACCGAGTCCTGAATAAATGTATCGCTCAACTCTGGCAATTACAGAGTCAAAGTCGAGTTTTGCTTTGATGTCTTTAATATCCAAATTACTTCACTATTGAATTCACTGATTTTTCAAACTCCTGATAAAAAGTTTTAGCTCCGGGAAATGCCAATTGAAAAAAATTATATGTATCCGGAGCAGCATTTATCAGCAGGGGATAGAGTCGTGAAGCTTTGACCGTCTCATCTCCTATTAAGGAAAAAGTTTTAGTATTTACAATCAATAAAAGGCTGACAATTATCACACCCTTAAAAGTCCCGAATAGCATCCCTGCAAACCTGTCAGCCAATTTTGTCACAGTATTTATGCCGGAAATCTTTCCGGCAACATACGAGAGAATTGAGTAAACGCTGATCATGATCATGATGAACGAGGCAATTGTTACTATTCTTTCATCGATCTTGAGAAAGCTGAGATAAGCGGATAACTCAGAACTGTATTTAGTTGCAAGTATGAGTCCGGCAATAAAACCAGCAAGAGAAAAGATTGATTTCAGGAATCCTCTTCTGAATCCGAAAAAAGCCGGCAAAGCGATAAGTAAAGTAATTACAATGTCCAGGTTGTTCAAGGTATGCCCATGAATGTGGGATAGGTGAAGGTTGTAAGCGGCTTAATGATTAAATCTCAGGAAAGTTTACTCTTCACCATTTCCTGAATTATCTTTCCGTCAATTTTTCCTTTGAGAGCTTTCATGGCTTCACCCATTACTCTGCCAAAATCCTTTTCAGATTCAGCTCCCGTATCTGCTATGATCTTAGTAATTATAACTTCTGCTTCATCCGCAGACATTTGAGCAGGAAGATATTCATTGATTATCACCAACTGGGCATTCTCCTTGTCAACGAGGTCTTGCCTGCCTGCTTGCGCGAATAATTCAATCGACTCCTTTCTCATCTTTGCTTGTCTTCCGATAAGCTGAATCTCCTCTTCCTCGGTCATTTCTCGGTTCATTCCAGACTTATCCATCTTCAGAATTTCAGCCCTTATTGATCTCAATGTTTCTGTTCTGACGTTATCACGTGCTTTCATTGCAGCATTAAGATCTTCGTTTATCTTGTTCTTTAAGCTCATTATCAGTTTGTGCTGTTCAGGATTGATTTATACCTTTCTGATTCCGCCACATATTTTGATTTGGGATGATCTTTCTTGATCTTATCAAAAAGATTCTTTGCCTTATCATTTTCATTGGCTCTGACATAGTTCTTGGCAGCATAAAAAACATACTGATCCACAAACGGACTTGAAGGATCGATAGCAGCAGCTTTTTCATACTTAGCAGCTGCATCCCCGTATTTCTGACGAGCCTCATTTACCGAAGCCTCACCGGCAATAGCAGAGGCCTTAAGAAGTGTATTTGATCCGGAGAAATCTTTGTAATACTCTTCGGCTTTGTCAAAGTCCCGCAACGCATAATAGCAATTTGCAAGCATAAGTTTGGCTGCCTGACCGTTCTCAGTTGATCCGTATTCATCTACGATATACTGCAGTCCTTTGACGCTTCCAAGTGAATCTCCATTAATAGCTTGCTGAAATTCGTTATTGTCATAAGTTCTTCTGATCTGAGAAAGAGCTACACCGGCATTCTCATTATTTGCCTTATTCTTATTGACCAGTAGAATTATTCCGGCAATTGCAATTACAATAATAGTTAGCGCCGTGTATACGTGTTTCTTGTTTTCCTCAAAAAATTCAACTGCCTTGTAATATGCAGTCATTAATTTTTCATCCGAATGTGTGTGCTTTGACATTGTATGGTTTGATTCTTGAAAATTGATTGGTAATATAAAGATTATGGCACATGAATTAAAGCCCAATTTACCTTAAATCTGTAATTGTAGTTTTGTAACTGTAAAATGATAAAGGGCTTCAGGCAAAAGAATTGGGGATTAAGAAAAGGCTGGAAGACGGTTTATTTTTGCTGACAAAAAAAGCCGGACGCTATAAGGCACCCGGCTTCGGAAAATCAAATTGACTATTCTGCTTAGAGCCTGAATTTCAAAGCAGCTCCGAGCTTGAGCGAAAGAATGCTGTTGGTCACACCGGGTGTATTGTATGTGTCTGTTACAGGAATATAAACGCTTAGAGCCGTTCCAAGATACATGCCCGGACTAAGGGTTATGTTATATCCTGTTTCTGCAACTATGTTAAAGATTGTTGACTTTGTTTCGATGTTGTTGGGTTGAACTACCGGTGTTTGACCGGTTGCAGTCTGTGTGACCTCACCGCTAGAATTCAACTTAATGCCAAGCGAAGGACCTGCGCCAATATAGTAATTACTAAAATTTGCCTGAAACATTGCATCAATAGTTGCATACGATAGACTATAAGATTGGTCAACAGTTACTTGATTTGTTGTCTGTGAATTCGAGAAATTCTTCATATCGAATACGGTCAGATTTCCAAGTATTCCAACTGTCTGGTTGAATAATACATCAAGCTGTCCGCCGACAGATAGTCCAAGACCATTGTATGTTCCGGTTAGGCCTTTTTGATTGTATATATTAAAATTACCTGCCAACCTTGGTCCGAGTAAAACTCTTTGCGCGCTTGCCGATCCTGCAACTGAAACGATTAAAGCTATTAACAAGATTCTGAGTGTGCTTTTCATTTTTGATTTCGTTTTTGTTTTGGGAAAATGGTTTTATTCATGAATTAGAATTTCTGTTATGGTATTGTGAAATTTGTGCTTACCGTATAACCTGCATTATTACTTACAGTGGTTCCTGTGAACGTAAAGGTCCACTGCTGACCAGTCTGAACTCCTGTATAGGGGTCAAGTGCGTAAGTTGTATCCTTGCTGAAGACATAGTTTGTATTGGTGTTGTTAAGCGTATCGAAAAATTGCAATGCAGGAACTGATGCAATTATCCTGGTGAGCTTGGTATCAACACTTGGTTTTAATCCAAATGTGTAACTGTTTGGGTCACCCTGACCTGTAATTTGAAATGTGATTGCTCCACCTCCCGTGGGACCTCCGCCAATTCCTCCTGAATTTGAACCGCTGTCACTGCTGCATCCATAAGCAATTGTGAGAAGTAGAACAGTTAAGACCAAATACAAAACTTTCATATTTCCTCCTTAAAGTTATTAATAAAAATTATTTGTGCAAATTTATCTAGTAGGACTTACATTTTCAATCATATAAATATTCTTGTTGAAATTAAATTTGTCCTGCTTTAACCTAAAACGTAAGTGTGATATGCCGGTCAATGCAAAATTTGGCTAACAAATTATTTGGATAATATACATGTGCTTGAGATCACAAAAATGTTTTTTAGCACGGGATATGATTCGAATTCTTGATGTATAACAAAATGTTAAAATAAAGTGCAGTGATCTCGGGAAACAGCTCAAGACAGTCTTGATCCCATGCTCTTAGACTAAATTTAAAAACATTGAATGTGTTGACAGGGCACAAACTGAAGATGATCAAGAATTTTGAATGATTGCAGTGCTGTCCAAAATGTTTCTCCACAACGAAAATTGTATCGAAAACAAGCTGGAAAGTTAAGAATTTTTCGATTCGGAAAAAACAACCCGCCCGCCTGTCGAATTACTACTCACTTGAACCGAATGACGGCGGACAGGCCTCATCCTAATTGCCGTTAAAAAATTGTGAGCTTTGGCGTAAGCCTGCCCGGAGAATACTGAACTTCAGCACTTTGCGCAGGCGGGCCCGTCCTTGCCGGGTAAACCTGCCCGAAGAATACTGAAATACAA
>CALEVL010000015.1 GCA_937924675.1 uncultured Ignavibacteria bacterium
ATAAAGAACTTTCTGCAGGAGGAACTGCCGCATTCTGCATGAAGGAAAGTCTTGCGTTGATTATTTTCTGGGTGAGCGGAGTTTGAGATCAATTAGAAATTAGAAATTTGAAATTAGAAATAGCAGATCAGAATCTAAGAGATTCAGCGCATTCAATATTCCTCATTGACTTTTCCAGTAGCAAATACTTTTCCTCATATTGTAACTATTCAATTCTTAATTTTTCCCAATTGGAAGGCATCGCCGCAACTTCTAACTTTCCAATCTGCGAAGGGCAGGAAACTTTTTAATTTTTAATTTTCAATTCTTTTACTGCCTTAAACATCACCCGAAACTCCGATCCACCCGAATTCAACGGATGATATTCAATTTTGCCTCCCATTGCTTCAACAAATTCCTTTGAGATGGATAAGCCAAGACCTGTGCCTTTATGCTCTGTTTCTTTTCCGGGGACCTTAAAGAACCTCTTGAAGATTTTCTCTCTGTATTGAGGCGGAATACCCGGACCGTTATCAAAGACAGAAATTGCTATGAACGATTGGTCAGCATTTCTCGCCGTTAAAGTTATTTCACTTCCAGCCGGGGAATATCTTATGGCATTGGAGATGAGGTTGATCAAGACCCAAGACGATTTTTCTTTGTCTGCTTTTATCTTTCGAACATCCGAAGGCACATCCTTGATCAGGGCAATGCCTTTGTCTAATGCCTGTTGTTTCAATGACATGATCACTTCATCTGATGTTTCATTTACATCAACATCAGTCATAGTAAGATTAATATTGCCGGTCTCTGCCTGAGACATGTCCAGAAGTTCACTTACAAGTTTAAGCAGGCGAGCGTTTTCTTTGTGAAGATCATCAACAATCTCTCTTTGCAATTCATTCAGCTCTCCTGTTTTCGGATTTGCAAGAAGTTTCAGTCCAAGATCTGCAGACCCTAGCGGCGTTTTCAGTTCATGCGAAATAGTTGCAAGAAAATTTGTCTTTGCAGTATCCTTCTCCTGGAAAGTTGTTATGTTCTTGAGGGCAATCACCATTCCAAGCTCTTCTTCATCCTTCATTATCAAATACTTGTCAATCACATAGAAATTCTCTTTACCATCCGTTACGATCTTAAAAGGAGATGTGTGAGTTTCTTCCCTGATAAATCTGAACAGGTCATTCAGCAATGCCACTTCATCTGATTGTTTGCCTACAATGTCTGATGCATTCAGATTCAGCAGTTTAAGTGATTGTTCATTCGCAAAGAGTACATACCCCGATTTGTCTATTCCAATGCTGGCATCTTTGAGGGAATTGATCACAGCTTCGGCCCTGCTCTTCTGAAACATTATCTGATTTAAATTGCTGTGCTCATACATATCAAGCTTTTCCGCGAGTATGTTGAATGTGTCTGCAAGTTCGGTAAATTCATCACCAGTGTTGATGTGAACCCGGTATTTATAATTCTTCATTGATAGTTCACTCACGGCCTGTTTGAGTTTACCAATTGGCATCGTAATGACTGAAGGAAAATTCACTGTAAATACGAGTCCGATAATAAACACCAGTGTAGCAAGCGCGGAAAGAACTGCCATTGCTTCTTTGGATTTTTGCTTTGTAATCTCATTCTTGGCTTTTATGGCATCCAAATTAAGGCGAATGATATTGCTCAGATCGTGGCTCATGCCAATCATTTGGACAGAGTCTAACCTTTCTGCATTCATGATAAGATCATATTTGATCCTAAGACTCTGAGTTGACTCACTTTCTCCTTGCTCTGTTATGTTTGCCTCCTGCAGCTTTAGATTATTATGAAACTCTTCTTTAGCTTCTGCAAAATTCATAGTCATTCTAATCAGATTCATCTGCATAGAATAGCAATAATTGAGTGATTCGTAGTTGTCCTTCAGAATTTCCTCCGAAAGCTGCTTCAGCTTGACAACGTAGAATATTCCCATTCCTGCAGTAAGAAGCAAAAATATAAAGAGAAATATTGTACCGGTCCTTACCTTATTTCTTATGCTTAATGTTTTCATGATAGAACTACTAAATCGACATCCTTTTCAGACAAGATGTTAAATATCCTGCTCAAGATGTCAGTTTTAAGAATCCGTTCAAATATTCCGGTAGATGGCTTTCCAATACAAACTGTCGTGATTTCTTTCTCGTTGATTATGTCGGATATTGAATCTGCAAGCTTGGCTGACTTAGCTTTTCTTACTATTGCAGTTGACTTATGCAAAGAAGAATTTGCAGAGTTTCCTAACTGAACTTGAATCACTACAGCTCCCAGTTCATTGGCAAGTTGAAAATTGTTAAGAAGATGCCTTTGCTTGTCAAGCGGGATTTTATCAAAACTCTCTGATGGAATCTGAACATACATAACAAACCAATCACTGTTGTAATAATTTGCCAGTCTCGAAGTCTTCCTGATAATCTTTCTTGCCTTTTCATGATTACTGCTTATGCATGCCAGGAACTTCTCGTGGCGTAATTGCTTCGGCTTTTCAACTTCTGTTTCAACCTTTCTTTCAACCTGAGATGCAACTTCCTTCAGCGCAAGTTCTCTAAGCTGAAGTATCTGATCTGCCTTAAAGAAGTTATTCAACGCTTGTGTTACTTTAGCCTTGTCATAGATCTTACCTTCTTTGAGTCTCGTGATCAGTTCTTCTGATGTAAGGTCAATATTCACAACTTCATCCGCCAATCTGAGAAAGCTATCGGGAACTCTCTCTTTTACTTCAACCCCCGTTATTTTTCGTACCTCATCATTGATGCTCTCAATGTGCTGAATGTTTATAGCGGTCAATACATTGATGCCGGCATCCAAAATTTCTGTCACATCCTGATAGCGCTTCTCATTTCGACTTCCCGGAATGTTTGTATGTGCCAACTCATCTACAACAACCCACTCCGGATGTAGAATCATTATAGAATTCAAATCAAGTTCTTCCAAATGCTTCCCTTTGTAAAACACTTCCCTTCTGGGAAGAATCGGAAGCCCTTCAAGAAGTGTTTCTGTTTCTTTCCGGTTATGAGTTTCTACAAAGCCGATCTTGACATTTATGCCGTTCCTTAACATTGTATGAGCATCCTGGAGCATGCGGTAAGTCTTGCCTACTCCGGCGCTCATGCCTATATATATCTTGAGCTTTCCTCTTTCGCTTTGCTTGAGAGATTCAAGATAACGATCTGCACTTCTGGTTCTTTCGTCTTCCATCATAGTGCAGTTAACAATGATGAAGTGACTGTACTATTCTTTTTCTTAAGTTCCCTTCCTGCTTCAGAAGAAAGATATGCATTTGTGTATGTTCCAGCCATGAGTGAAAGATTTACTTTTTCCCTCTCTTTTGTGTATGACAATTTAATCATTGAAAGGTTCACATTAACTTCATTGCTTCGGTTATAGCTAAAAATGTGGCGCGGTCTCAAATGGTTTTCAGGTTTGTCAAAGTCATATGAATAGTATATCTCAATATACCCGCCGATTGTCAAGCCGTCATCTCCTTTTACCTGAACAAACATGTTTGTAGCAGCAAATGACAATAGCAAAATTAACAGTTTAAAATTATCATTTAGGGAGTTTATCCAAAGATGCATTAAGTTTCAGAAGGTTTATTCTTTCCGTGCCAAATATTCCGAGATCCGGTCCTTCCAAGTTGGTGTCAACAAGATTCTGTAATTCTTTTTCCGGGATATTCCTTTCTTTTGCAACTCTGGGTATCTGAATCTCTGCGGCTCTTCTTGAGATATGCGGATCAAGTCCGCTGCCGCTTGCAGTTACCAGCTCGGAAGGGATATCATTCCTATTGATGCCCGGATTCTTTACCAGGAATGTATCAATTCGCTTTCTGACAACTACCAGATATTCCGGATTCGTAGGACCTTTGTTGCTTCCGGCTGATGCAGATGCATCATAGTTGACTGCAGACGGTCTTCCCCAGAAATACTTATTCTCGCTGAATGCTTGTCCAATGTTGAGACCTCCTGTATTGCTTCCCGACGGATTCAATAGCCGGATGCTACCTCCGCCCGGAGCAAATGCCTTTGAGAATCCCAAAATTACAATCGTGTAAACTCCCGAGAGGAAAACTAATAATGCCAAAGTGAGTCTGATGGATTTGTACAAGTTTTCTTTCATGATAGTATTTTTATAAAAACATTGATATTAACAGGTCAATGATCTTGATACCGATAAATGGTATGATGATCCCGCCGAGTCCGTAAATGAAGAGATTTCTTCTGAGTAATGCAGTTGCTCCGATCGGTTTGTAAGAAACTCCTTTGAGAGCAAGCGGAATCAGCATCGGAATAATGATTGCATTGAAGATTACTGCCGAGAGTATAGCAGATTCCGGACTTTTCAGATCCATAATGTTCAGCTTTGCCAGAGCCGGTATGGATGACATGAACAGCGCGGGAACTATTGCAAAATATTTCGCGACATCATTTGCAATGCTGAATGTTGTAAGAGTACCACGAGTGATCAGAAGTTGTTTACCAATCTCCACTATCTCAATTAGTTTCGTCGGATCGTTGTCAAGGTCAACCATGTTGCCTGCTTCTTTTGCAGCCTGTGTTCCGCTGTTCATAGAAACACCAACATCTGATTGCGCCAGAGCCGGCGCATCGTTCGTTCCGTCACCCATCATGGCAACAAGTTTTCCGGAGGCCTGTTCATTCCTTATGTATTGCAGCTTGTCTTCCGGTTTTGCTTCTGCTATGAAGTCGTCAACTCCTGCTTTCTCGGAAATATATTTTGCGGTAAGCTTGTTATCCCCGGTTACCATTACCGTCTTGACTCCCATTTTTCGCAGACGTTCGAATCTTTCCCGGATGCCTGTCTTAATAATGTCCTGAAGTTCTATAACTCCCATGACTTTGTCATTCACGGAAACAACCAATGGAGTTCCGCCGTTTGAAGAGATCTCAACGATCACGGAAATGCATTCCTGCGGAAACTCATTACCGGCTTTTTCCGAGTAGCTTCTGATCGCATCGTATGCACCTTTTCTGATTACAGTTCCATCTTCGAGAATTACTCCGCTTGTTCTTGTTTCAGCTGTGAATTTTATTGCTTGACTTATGTTGGCGTTGAATTCAGATTGGGATGATGCCCTTGCCAGCTCAATAATGCTCTTGCCTTCCGGAGTTTCATCAGGCATTGAGCTTAAGGAGCAAATTTTTACAAATTCATCACGATTTACACCACCCTTTGGATAGAAGTTAGTTGCTTTTCTGTTGCCTATTGTGATAGTACCGGTCTTATCAAGCAGAAGCACATCTATGTCACCGGCAGTTTCAACAGCTTTGCCGGATTTTGAAATGACATTTGCTCTCAAAGCTCTGTCCATTCCTGCAATTCCTATTGCGGAAAGAAGTCCGCCTATGGTTGTAGGAATCAGACATACAAACAATGACACCAATGCTGCAATATTTACGACTGCGCTTGAATAATCTGCAAATGGTTTCAGTGTTACACATACTATCAGAAATACGATTGTAAATCCGGCAAGAAGAATTGTAAGTGCAATTTCATTAGGTGTCTTCTGTCGCTTTGCACCTTCAACGAGCGCAATCATCTTATCTAGAAATGATTCACCCGGTTGAGTAGTTACTATGACCTTTATCCTGTCAGACAGAACTTTTGTTCCGCCGGTAACACTGCTTTTGTCGCCTCCCGCTTCTCTTATCACCGGAGCAGACTCACCTGTGATCGCTGATTCGTCAATGCTTGCCATACCTTCTATGATCTCACCATCAGAAGGAATGATATCCCCGGCAACGCATACAAAGATGTCTCCTTTGCTTAAAGAGGAAGAAGATACTGTTTCTAGAGGCAAATCAAATCCGGGACTGTCTTTTATGACTTTTTGCGCCACTGTTTCTTCTCTTGTCTTTCTCAGAGATTCTGCCTGAGCCTTACCGCGTGCTTCTGCCATAGCTTCGGCAAAATTCGCAAATAGCAGAGTAAGAAACAGGACAATGAATACAGAGAGATTGTAACCAAACGTTCCCTGTCCAAGATTTGGATCAATTGCTGAGATGATAGTTACGAAGAACATTATAAGTGTTCCAACTTCAACTGAGAACATTACCGGATTCTTCAGTTGCACAACAGGATTGAGTTTGACAAAAGATTGAGTCAAACCCTGTTTGATGAGCTGATTGTCGAACAACTTATTTTCTATAATTCTTTTCATGTTTACTTAATACTTAATAATTCTGCAAATGGTCCGAGCGCAAGTGCCGGGAAAAATGAAAGTGCTGCTATGATCACAATTACTGCGAATGTCATTATTCCAAATGTTGCATTCTCTGTATTGAGAGATCCCGGACTCTCAGGAATTCTGATCTTCCTGCCCAGCATGCCCGCTATTGCGATAGGTCCGATAATGGGTATGAACCTTCCAAGAAAGAGAACAATACCTGTTGAATAATTCCAGAAGAAGTTATTGTCTGCAAGTCCTTCAAAGCCGCTTCCATTATTTGCTGCGGCTGAAGTAAACTCATACAGCATTTCGCTGAAACCGTGATACCCCGGATTGTTTAGCCAACCTGATGGCTTGATCTTCCATGTCAGCTCAGGAAAATTTGTGACAATGTATGTTGACACAGCAGTTCCTGTCAGAATCATCATTGGATGAATTAGAGCAACTATTGTTGCGATCTTCATTTCTCTGGCTTCGATCTTCTTTCCCAAAAATTCAGGAGTTCGTCCTATCATGAGTCCGCTGACAAAAACAGCTATGATGAGAAAGACAAAATAGTTGAGCATGCCTACTCCAACTCCTCCGTAAAATGCATTAGTCATCATACCAAGCATCTGCATAGCCCCGGAAAGCGGCATGAAAGAATCATGCATTGAATTGACCGAACCTGTTGAAATGACTGTTGTGACAATGCTCCAGTATGCGGAGCTTGTCGGACCAAACCGAACTTCCTTTCCCTCCATGTTTCCGAGCGGTTGTGCTATACCCATCTCAGTGATCATAGGATTGCCGCCTGTCTCAGAGTTAACTGTTGGAATCAGAAGGCAAAGCATACCAAGCGTCATGACTCCAAGAATTACATAGGAAAGTTTCTTCCTTCTTAGATAATAACCCATTGTGAAGATGCATCCTATTGGAATAACTACCTGAGAGAAAAGCAGAATTGCATTTGTAATCGGATCCGGATTTTCAAGAGGATGAGAAGCATTTGCTCCGAAGAATCCCCCGCCGTTTGTTCCAATATGTTTGATCGCCATGAATGCGGCAACCGGGCCTTGTGAGATTGTCTGTTCAATGCCTTCAAGAGTTGTAATACTGAATTTGCCTTCGAATGTCATTGGCACACCGCGAAGCGCAAGAATTACTGCAACGGCAATGCATAACGGCAGAAGAATTCTTGTAAGTGACTTGACGAAATAGTTGTAGAAGTTGCCGAGTGTATCGCCTGACTTTTCTTTCAGCCCTCTAAGCAATCCGGCGAATGCAGCTATGCCTGTTGCCGCCGAAACGAATTGAAGAAACATCAGAACAAAGATCTGTGAGAAATATGTAGCGCCCGTTTCACCGGAGTAGTGCTGAAGATTGCAGTTAACAAGAAAACTTATAGCCGTGTTGAATGCAAGGTCAGGTGACATTGAAGGATTTCCGTCAGGGTTCAATGGAAGACTACCCTGAATCATCAGCATCACAAATGCATATACAAACCATATGAGATTAATTGTCATCAATGCTGTGAGAAATTCTTTCCAGCTCATTTCCTTTTTGGAATCTATTCCTGAAAACCTAAAAAGGAAATTCTCAACAGGCGATATAAAGTCAAAGAAGTTTTTTTCACCTTCAAAGACTTTCGCCATAAGTCTACCCAGCGGAATAGCCGCGATCAAGTTTGCGGCAAAAATCAGAACGATTTCAGAGATTTGCATGTGAAGTTTGAATTAAAATTTTTCCGGTTTTATCAAAGCGTAACACAGATAACCGAATAGTGCAATACTGATTATGAACAGAATTGTGAACATGGTTCAGATCCTTTCGAGTATGTTAATGAACCTGAAGCATATCATGAAAAGTATTGCTGATGTTGCTGTTAGTATCAGTAGGTCAAACATGATCATTCATTTTTAATCAAAGATATTGCAAATGGTGTGCCATAAACTTAGTATGAAGATCTGAGTCTATTTTGAATTATTTTCGGGAGTAGCAGTCTTTGAGTTTCCAGAAATTGGAAAGATTATTCCGAAAATTGGAATCAGAAGACGATGTATCTCAAAGAATTTGAGAGGCTCTTTACAGAGATTTCAAGGAGAGCACTAAGAATATTTTAGAGGCTTAGTGGAAATGATTTTGTTCCGGTAAGCAATAATGATTTAGTAACTGCCAAAACCAGAATCATAGGTATATTAATAACGAATTGAATATTTAAACTATTAAGTTGCTTAAGATACTTCCAACAATCGTTGTTTCTCATTCAAATTTGAGTTTGGAATACACCCTAATTCTAAAGCAGTGTTGATGATTGTTTCAAATATCATACTCCTTCAATTTTAAGTATAGTGTGGACAGGCCAATATCAAGCATCTTTGCTGCTTTAGGTTTGTTTCCTTCCGCAAGTTTCATAACTCTTCTGATGTGATTTTCTTCGGCCTGTGAAAGAGTAACAGCGTCGGAGTTTGCATTTCCGATTGAATGCAGCTTGAATTCCAGCGGAAGTCTCTCGGCAGTTAATGTATCACTTTCCTCTACAATACATGCGCGTTCAATTACATTACGCAGTTCTCTTATGTTTCCTTTCCAATTATGATTTGCCAGCAGTTCCCGGAATTCGCTTGTCATTCCACTAATATTCTTTCTGAGCTTGGAAGACATTTGCTTGACAAAAACATCTGCGAGAAGGACAATATCTTCTCTTCGTGAATTGAGGTTTGGAAGATCTATCTGAAATGCTGACAACCGGAAATATAAATCGATCCTAAATCTGCCTAACTCTGATTCTGAAGCAAGATCACGATTAGTTGCAGCAATTAGTCTGATATCTGACCTTCTCGGAGATATATCTCCGATTCGAAAATATTCACCTGATTCCAGGACACGAAGAAATTTTGGTTGAAGTTCAAGCGGAATTTCACCGATCTCATCAAGGAACAAAGTTCCTCCTGATGCTTCTTCTATGAGACCTTTCTTATCCTTTGTTGCTCCGGTAAAAGAACCTGCACGATAACCGAACAACTCGCTTTCCAAAAGCTCTCGTGAAAAATTTCCACAATTAAGTGCAAGGAATGCACCTTCAGATCTCTTGCTTTCTGAATGTATTGCTCTTGCAAAAATTTCCTTTCCGGTTCCGGTTTCGCCTGTGAGCAAAACTGTTGTATCAGTTCCGGCAACTTTTTTTGCAAGTTCAATGCTCTCTCTGATACTTTTTGAATTTCCAATTATATCATTGAAACTAATATCTCCGCAAAGCTTGCGCTCAAGTTCCTTTATCCGGGAATTGAGTTCTGCCTTTTGGCAAGCATTTGAGACTGTCTGGATGATCCTGTCATTATCCTCTCCTTTTTGGAGATAGTCGAAAGCTCCGTTCTTTATGGCAGTCACCCCGTCGTGAACTTTGCCGTAAGCTGTAAGGAGCACAACTTCTGCACCGTGTTGTTTCTTCTTGATTTCCGTTACAAGTTCAACACCGTTTCCGTCAGGCAACTTCACATCGCATAGGATACAATGGAATTCTTTCTTCCTTAAAAATTCCATTCCTTCTTTTGCATTGGATGCCTCCTGTGTATTAAAACCTTCTACAGAAAGAAGCCGTGAGAGCATTTTGCGCATCTCTCTCTCATCGTCGATGATAAGAACACTATAGTCATTCATAACTGATATACTCCAGCCCCAATTGTATGATTATGCAGCTCAATTCAAATCTTTTAACTCCACTTACGGCGGAGTTATCGCCGTTATAAAATTATCCGCATTGTTTCCCGTAAGAGCCGCATCTG
>CALEVL010000016.1 GCA_937924675.1 uncultured Ignavibacteria bacterium
GGCAAAACTACAGTCATTGATCAGCTCAAAGAAATGAACATCCTATGCATCGAAGAGCCGGCAAGAGTGATATTGAAGGAGCAAAGAAGCATTGGCGGCAAAGGAGTTCCTGAAAGAAATCCTGCTCTGTTCAATCAACTCATGCTTTTGAGAATGATCGATCAGTATTTAGATAAGTCCCAAGGAAGTGAGTTTATGATTTTTGACAGAGGAATTCCGGATATTATTGCCTATTCGGAACTGCTGAATACAAGCTCTGAAAAATCTGTTATCGCATCAAAAGAATACAGATATAACAAGAATGTTTTTTTGTTTAATGGCTGGGAAGAGATTTATGCCAAAGATGAAGAGAGAAAAGTTGATTTTAGAACAGCGGATAATTTTGGAAAGAGAGTAAGACAAGTTTACGAAGAGTTGGGATATTCAATAATTGATGTTCCGTTTGTCTCCGCTCTTGAAAGAGCGGCATTTGTGATAAGCTCGATTAACAGAATAGTCAATCAATAAATACAATGACTATCCATAACTAAGATTCAAGCGTTTGATAACAATCCCGATGTTATTTCTATCATCCATTTCTTTTCTCTTGTGTTGGATGCCGACTGAAGTTCCATAAGTAGCTTCTTTAGTTGGAGCTTGTCATGAGTAACACTGAATCGTATGATCTTCCTGAAGAAGCGCATAAAATTTGACAGTGTTTCTTTATGAAACTCAGATATCTTTTGGTTGGATTTAACGTAATGTCTGAAGCTGTCGATTATCGAAAGAGCCGAATCGTTGTGCCCAAGCAGGTAAAAGATCTTCGCCTTCATAACATAGTTATCAATTGTCAAAGGCATTGATTCCAATTCAATCTTTGATATGTATTCAAGAGCATCTGTAAATCTTCCTTCATAAAATGACAAAAAAGCATGCGCAAAGTTATGAGTGTTCTTTTTTATCTCATCCTTCACCATCCCAAGTTTCTTAATAATAAATTGTCTGGTCCAGTCTAACTCACCGGACTTCAGTGCGGAAAAGAGTATTAACCTGAAGTCTATCAGTGTCAGCTCTTTTGTCCCATCATGATTAAAAAGATCTTTCTCAATGAGCATCCTGTAATTTTCAAAAATTTCCCTGTTCATATCAAGTTTACCTTTGGAGCTTTCAATTATGCAAAATACGATCAGTCTTTTCAGATAATACTGCAGCATGCTCTTACTAAAAAATTCGGAGTTTTCATGGATTAAAGTCTTCAGATGTTTATACACCTTCTCATCTGAATTCACCGAAGTTAGTTTCAGATCATTCAGAAGTATATTTAGGAATACAAGCCTGGTCTTATTTTTAAGAGGTGTAAGTTCCAGTACTTCATTAATGCACTCAACCAAGTTCAACTTTTCAATTAATAATTCCAGCAAATCTGCTTTCTCATTTCTTCTGAACGAGATTCTGTCGGCCTGCAGATGTGTAATTGTGTTGACAGATTGAAGCAAAAAGTAATTCAAGAGATAATGGTATGAATCAACAATGTCCTCAATGTTCGGAGCAATTTTGTTCTCCAGTGATTTTATATTGTGCTTAAGAGAGCTAAGCTGATGTCTCATCAAAAAATACTCGTGGTCTAATTTAGTTTCTCTGTTGTAAAATTCTTCAAGAGTCTTGAGTTTCCTCGAATAGGCATCTTTTAGATTTCTCTTTGAAAATTGCAAAAGTACATTACACTCTATCCTATCCTTCTCAGAACGCATCTGAACTATATTGAGATATTCTTCCGCGAGTTTGGTCAGTCGGGAAAGATATTTCCTCATAAGCTGATCATCATAAGTCTTTCCATTGCTTGCAACAGAAAATAAGTGCTGCTTTGTTGTTGAATTATCAGTAAATTCAGGATAATACTTCATCAGTTCCCGGTATAATCTGATAATAGTGGAATGATTATTGAAGAATGGCGAGTTGACGAATTTATCAAAGTCATTGATTTCTTCTTGTGAAAAACTCTTGAGAATCTTTACAATTGTATAGTGACTGACTCCTTTCTGCGCTGATGTATTTTCTAAGGTCACAAATTTTTTCCTAATATATTCACTTTAATATCATTTTAGAAGCAAAAAGGTAAAATACAGAATTAATCGAGCGAGTGTGGGTTCACAAGATTTACATTTATTCCGTATGGTTTAACCTTAGTAAATTGTAAATGAAATCGTGTTAAAACATTTTCTTACCCATTTGAAAAGTAAACTCTCAACGTGATTTATGATGAAGACAATGTCGGTTATATGCTTTATTGTGTATTCGTTTAGTCTGAATGCTCAAGAGTCAAGCGAAGAAATAGCAAAGAAACTTGCCAACCCTATTGCAAACCTGATCAGCTTACCAATCCAAAGCAACTGGGATTTGGGAATTGGCAGTAGTAACGGTACAAAGATGACATTAAATATTCAGCCGGTAATTCCAATTACTTTATCTGCTAATTTGAATTTGATAACAAGATGGATTTTGCCGGTAGTTTCTCAATATGACATTACAGGAGATTCTACAGCGCAGGCAGGATTGGGAGACGGTATCATTTCTGCATTTGCGAGTCCGTCAAAATCTTCACTTACATGGGGTATCGGACCTGTCTTCCTTGTACCAACGGCTACTGATAAATTGCTGGGTACCGGAAAATTTGGCATAGGACCAACAGGTGTTATTTTGAAACAAGCCGGACCCTGGACTATAGGCGGATTGGCAAATCATTTGTGGTCAGTCAGCGGGGATGAAGACCGAAAAGACGTAAGCTCGACATTTGTCAATCCATTTGTATCTTACACATTTAAATCAAGTGCCAGCGTAACTCTGAACACAGAATATACTTATGACTGGAAGTCCAAAAAAAATATACTTGTAGTTCAGCCGCTCTTGGGCGCAATAACCAAATTAGGAAGTCAAACCGTAAGTTACACAATTGGACCGCGCTTACACTTTGCTCCGGAAACGCGTCCTGACTACGGAATTCGAGCTGCAATTACTCTTGTGTTTCCGAAATAGAAGTTAATTGAGAAATTCGAATCTGAGCCAATTGCTTGTTCCAAAGAGAAAAGGCCACGGCTTCAAAGTACAAAAATTCATAAGGCAGTGCCACCCCGCTTCCACCGGATCTCTGCAACATCAAGCTTCGGTGGAAACTTTTTTCTAAACTTCATTCAAGAGAAAATTCTAAGCCGGTTTGAAAATGGAGTTTGATTCTGTCCGTCCACTTAATCAAGTCAGAGAAACAACAGACGTTGCTATATTTGAAACAAAGACCTGATCATGTTCCGTGAAGATCATTGTCGGCTCATATTTAAGAATGACCGCTTCAAGTTGCTCTCTGCTGAATATGTCAAGATTGTTCAGCGGTTCATCCCAGATGAACAGGTCAACCGGGTGCAGGAAAGATCTGCAAAGTTCGATCTTCTTTACCTGTCCCTTGCTGAAAGTTTCCAGCGGCCTTTCAAAGAGCTCACCCCACGCGCCCATCACACCCATGATATTTCTGAATCTTGTTTCATCAATGTTTTCCTTTCGCAGGAGATCTCTGAGCAAACCCTTTTCCCAAAGTGGATTTTGCCTGGAATATGAAATCGTAACATGATTTGGCTTGTGAACTATTCCTGAATCCGGTGTAAGCTCCTTCATTATAATTTTAAGCAGACTCGTTTTTCCGCAGCCGTTATCCCCGATGATTGCAATCCTGTCTCCTTTGTGAACATCAAGTGAGATGTTGTCAATTATTATTCTGTCCTGAGTTTTGAACGAAACATTACTTAACGAAAGCAGTTTGTCTGTTGATTTCTTTGTGACGGAAATTTTCAACTGTCTCTCATCTTCAGCATTCTTAAGGAGTGACTTCTTCTGTTCCAGTTTTTCGTTAATTCTCTTCTCAATATGCAATGCACGCTTCATTTGCTTGGCGGATTTTCTTCCGACAAAGCCTTTGTCATAAGCGCCTATCTTTTCCTTCTCTTTCTCATCAGCCCACTTTCTCCTGTTCTTTGCCGCGTTGTCTAATGAAGTTACTTCTCTCCGGAGATTCTCATTTTTCCTAAGCTCAAACTCTTCTTCAATATCCATATTGGATTTCCATTGCGAATAGTTACCTTTGTTGATTCTGACATCACTCTTGTTGATTGACATGATTTGGTCGGTACAAAGATCCAGAAAATGCCGGTCATGTGATGCAATGATGAAACCACTCTTTGCTGAAAGATAATCTCCCAATATCATCCTTCCTTTCATATCAAGATGATCTGTTGGTTCATCAATAAGAGGCAATGATCCCTTCTTAAGAAACAACACAATGATCAGCGCTTTCGTCTGCTCTCCTCCGCTTAGCGTATCGAATCGTCTCTGCAAAAGATCAGCATTCATCTTCAATCCGGCGAATTCCTTTTCGATCAGCGAGTCAATTTCATATCCGTCAGCCGACTCATATTGCTCGAGTAAGTTTCCGTATTCAGAAATACTTTTTTCATCTCCGGCAGCAAGTAGTTCTTTCATTCTCGATTCCAAAAAAGTGTAAGGAGCAATACTTTCCTTTACTACTTCAATCGTTGCACTATGAGGAACTTCCGGAACATACGGAAAATAGAATGTGCTTATCCCTGGCACAACTTCTCCTTTTACCGGCTGTATTTCTTTCCCGATAAGTTTCAGAAAAGTGGTTTTGCCTCTTCCGTTCTTTCCCGTAAGTCCGAGCCGCCAGGAAGTATCTATGTTCAGTGAGAGATCTTCAAATACCTGATCTTCAGAATCGGTATAGTAAAATGATACAGAGTTAAAACTTATCAGACTCATGACAGTTCTTTTCCATATGTTCAAAAACCATGCCGGCAGAACATGTTCGGCAGCGCAAAATAGTTGGATTATGTTATGGTGAAGTTTTTTCAAATATAGTATAAACATAGAATTGTTTTTATTATTAATTTTCTGTTGAAAAAAAATTAACTGCAATTGCAGTCCAACAAAACTTGATTGAGATAGAAGCTTTGAATCAAAAAACGGTGGCATGGATTTTTTGGATCGTTTAAATTACAACTAATCGGTCCGACCTCTCTCGCCGGAATTGGTCATGTAGGAAGATAGACAAGGAACTTTTCCCCGCCTGCCTTGTAAGCATGAATTTTATCTCTCGATTTTAGTATCTTAATATTGTTCAGGTGCCAATGTCTTTTCTCTGTTTTAACAGCCATAAAAATAAGGGGCTTCAGACTTCACTACAAAAAATATTTAGCAATAGCATGAAGGTCTATCTCAAAAAATTGCAGATTTAATTAATACTATGCATTTTTCATAAATTATTTCTCACAATTATATTTTGAATCTTATTGAAAAAATCAGAGTGCATGAGAAGCTTATCAACAGAATTGCACAGACTCTTTTGTTGATGACATGTATTGTAATGTTTTTTCTTTCTTTAATGAATCATTACAATTTTCTTAAGCATCCCTACCAGCTTGAGTACCGTGAAGGAGCAGGATTATTGGCGGCTCAGGACTTCCTGCAAAATGAAAATCCATACAACTTAATTAATCAACCTCAACACACTTACTCTTACGGATTTCTATACCCTTATCTAGTTTCAAAAGCAGCAACTGTTTTTGGCAATACGCTTTTCGTACACAGAGCTTTTACATACTTGTTTCTCTCGGCAACTTCCTTAATAATATTCTTGGTTCTTATGAGAAAGAAGGCAGGGTTGATATTTGCTTTTGCAGGCTTGGTTATTCTACAGCAGTCACTGATAAATGCCTCTAATACCTCTATAGCGCGCCCGGAAGGCTTGGGTGTATTTCTTATGACATTGGGAATTATTGTTCCCTGGATATGGAACTATAACAGGATCTCGCTTCTTGCAAGCATTATCCTTGGAATACTTGGCTTTTTGACAAAGCAGTATTATCTTTTTGTAATTCCCGCATTAGTGGTTTACCTTTTTCTTTTTGTCAATAAGAAGAAGGCAAAGGAATATTTTTTAACTTCAATTGTTTCTTTGATCCTGATGATAGTAGTACTTGAGTACGTTTTTCCGTTATACCTGAACAACACATTTTTCACATATCTGAATTACTCGACTTACTCTTATCAATACATGAAAGATCAGGTTGCCGTATTCGCAGAAGTAAATGTATTTCTCATTTTGATAATTACTTTGTCGTCTGTCTTCATAATCCGGCAATATTTGGAAAAGAGAAGTAACATGACAATAAAGGAAATTACTCAGAATGTCAAAAAAATGTTTGTCTTTGATTCAGTGGCACCTGTAAGCAAACCGCTAATCAGGAGCAACTGTGATTTGCTATTTGCTCTTTCGTTAATGCTTGCATTGTTCATTTTTATAATTAATCTGGGAGGTCATACCGGAAATTATATGGCAGCATATTTATTTCAGCTTGCATCTCCTTTTCTTATTCTGGTAACTTTTCAAGCATTGAATTCTGCAAAAGATCTATTGTTCAGATCATTTGCTTGCCTGCTGTTGATCATTACGCTGAATGTTGAATTTGAATTGCAAAAAATTGAATTCGAGAGATTCAATTCCTGCTTTAAACAAATTGAAGAAATAATCAAATCAAGCAAGAGTCCTTTGAACTCACCGGAAAACGTATCAATAATGATTCAAGAAGGTAAGCCGGTTTACAATTCAGGGCATTCTGAATATTTTTTTAAAGGCAATCAAGAATCTGATTTGTTGGGAAGTTCTTCTGATCAAAAATCTAAACGTACAAACGACTATAAGAAAGAAATCGATGATAAGATCATCAGAAAGGAATTTGATGTGATATTTCTTACAGAAGGCTATTATAGTTTCTTTGTTGACAAAGGACTTCTGTATCAGAACTATTCATTGAAGAACAAATTGTGTGCTCCTATGATACTTCAGGAATGGAAAACGGAAATTTGGGAGCCGAAGTAATAGCAGATAGAATTCGTCACTTTGTAAAAGACAACTGTGGCTCAAAAACTCTTCGATAGATATCAAATATTTGAAGAAATCGAACAGAAAGGTCTGTTCCCATGTGGCGTCAGGACTTTCCTGCCTGCAGCAGGCAGGCGTCCTGACGCCACAAGAAACGTTTTGGACAGATGTGATGAGCTGCAATTTTCAATCACTTTACTTCATATCTCTAAAATCATTAAATGTTTATATTGCTTTTAAATTATACAATGTCTTATCCCCCGAATGAGTGAACATCCCAGCATTTATGCTGATTACAGAAAGAAGATAGACAATCTACTCTCGCAATCAATCACACGGTCACTTCCGGTATCATTATATGATCCGCTGAATTATGTGCTTGCAGGCGGTGGAAAGAGAATCCGTCCCATGATGGTTATATTCTCATGTGAAGCCGCAGGAGGGAGCTTTGATGATGCGGTCAATGCATCGGTTGCAATGGAGATGCTTCATAACTTCACGCTTGTCCATGACGACATCATGGATAATGCAGACACACGCCGGGGAGAACCTACGGTTCACACAAAATGGAATGAGAATGTCGCAATACTTGTCGGAGATCAACTCATCGGACTCGCTTACATCTATCTTCTTAAAACAAATTCGGATAACATCAGAAAGATCACCAACGCATTTACCGAAGGAATAATCGAAGTCTGCGAGGGGCAGAGTTTTGATAAGGAATATGAGGAAAGGAAAGATGTCACAATTGAAGAGTATATGATGATGATCAGAAAGAAGACTGCCAAGATGCTGGAAACTTCTGCGGCAGTTGGGGGTTTGATTGGAGGCGGTGATGAGAAATTTGTTGGTAATGTAAAAGAGTTTGCCCTCAATACCGGACTCGCATTTCAGATTCAGGATGATCTGCTGGATATTATTGCCGATGAGGAAGAGTTTGGAAAGAAAACCGGCGGTGATATTATCGAAGGCAAGAAGACATATCTCCTTCTTAAAGCATTTGAATCCGCAGAAGACGGTGCTGACAAAGAGCTGATCAAAAAGATAATAGACAACAACGGATTGAAGGATGCAACTGATTCGGATATTGATAAAGTCAGAGAAGTTTATGTGAGATCGGGAGCGATTGAATCGGCAAGAAAAGAGATTGAAAAATTTACAAAGCTTGCCGAGGATTGTCTCGAACAATTGCCGGCTAACATTGGCCGTGAGCGGCTAAAATGGCTGACGGAAATGCTGATGAAC
>CALEVL010000017.1 GCA_937924675.1 uncultured Ignavibacteria bacterium
ATCTTTCAAAGCGTCGGAGATGCTTTTTGCAGTGCGTTTGAGAGCTCAGAAGATGCCGTCAAAGCGGCTGTTGAGATACAGAAAAGTCTTGCACTCGAGAAATGGGATGAAGCTGTAATAAAAGTAAGGATCGGCATTCATTCGGGTAATGCTGAATGGAACGGTAAGAACTATATGGGCTATATTACACTTGCACGAGCTGCAAGAGTAATGTCTGCTGCTTACGGCGGGCAGATACTTGTTTCAAACGATGCTTATGAACTTTATGTAAAAGACACTGAGTCACAAAGTAAGAGAATAGATTTCCGGGATTTAGGTGAAAGAAGACTGAAGGATGTGATTCTGCCGATTCGACTTTATCAGGTTGTTGGCGCAGGACTTCGTGAAGACTTTCCGCCGTTAGAAACACTCGATGCACGCCCGAATAATCTTCCTGTTCAGCTCACAAGTTTTATCGGACGGGAAAAAGAGATGAAGCATGTGAAGGAAACTCTGAAGCTGAGCAGGCTTGTGACTCTTACATCAGCCGGCGGATCCGGGAAGACAAGACTTGCGCTTCAGACCGGAGCCGAAGTAATAGATGAATTTGAACACGGAGTATGGTTTGTTGATCTGGCTGCTTTGAATGACCCCGCCTTATTGACTTCAACAATAATTGATGCTCTCGGCATCAAGGAAGAATCAAAGAGAACAACCGAAGAAACATTAATTGATTTTCTGAAAGGAAAGGAAATCCTGATTCTGCTTGATAATTGCGAGCAGTTGATACATGAATGTGCAAATCTTACTGAAAGATTACTCTCTTCATGTCCTAAGCTGAAGATGATTGCAACAAGCCGCGAAGCATTAAACTGCGAGGGCGAAAAGACATACAGAATCCCGCCGCTTTCAGTTCCTGATCCAAATTCAAATAACACTCCCGAACAGTTGACTCAGTATGAATCGGTAAGATTATTCATCGAAAGGGCTCTGGCAGTAAATCCTAATTTCAGGGTAAATAATGACAATGCTCCCGCGCTGGCGGAAATTTGTTCGCGGCTTGACGGAATCCCGCTTGCCTTAGAACTTGCTGCAGCAAGGACAAAGATCTTATCGGTAGAAAAAATATATGAAAGACTTGATGACAGATTCAGACTCCTGACCGGAGGTAAACGAACAGCATTACCGAGACAGCAGACATTGAGAGCTTTGATTGACTGGAGCTATGATCTGCTTTCGGAAGAGGAAAAAATATTGTGGTGCAGACTTTCAGTATTTTCAGGAGGGTGGACGCTTGAGGCGGCGGAAGAAATTTGTTCAGATGAAATGATAAGCAATAGTTTGATACTTGACCTCCTGAGTCAGCTGACAGAAAAATCTGTAATAATTTTTGATGAATCAAATGAAAGATACAGGATACTCGAGTCAATAAAACAATACGGCATCGAAAAACTACCAGACGGAAATGGAATATTCTTACGGCATCTGAATTACCTCTTAGAATTATCTGAAAAAGCTGAACCGGAACTAAGGGGTGAAAACGCAAGATTCTGGCTCTCCACAATTGATGCTGATCACAATAACTTCATATCTGCAATTGAATGGTCTGTAAA
>CALEVL010000018.1 GCA_937924675.1 uncultured Ignavibacteria bacterium
CGGGAAGAGAAGTCAGAAGACTTGATGAAGGCATAAAACAGGCGGGCAATCATAAGCTGGACTTTAATGGGGATGGTTTATCAAGCGGAACATATCTCTGCAAGGCAGTATTCAGCAATGACACGAGGAGTACGGTGAAATCAATAAGATTGATGTTGATAAGATGAGAAGTTCATTGTTTGCAAAAAACTATTTAAAAAAAGAAAAATGAAGACTCGAAGAATTCTGATGTTGATTTGTCTTTCAATGATTGCATCGGCATTTGTTTCTACATCTTTGAATTATGAGATCAGTCACGATGAAAGTCATTTGTACCCGGCCCCGGTGGAATCAAAGAAGCTCGACATCAACAACATCAGCACATGGTTCAGGACAAACGGATCGTTCAACAGAGATCCGGCAACAGGGAACGAGGGATTTGAATGGTCTAAAGGATTGGGTACTTATGCAGTTTATGCGTCGGGTCTTTGGATTGGAGCAAAGGTTGAACAAGATACATTAGTATGCCTTGCAGAATTTGATTACGAATATCTTCCCGGATATATTGACAATAACGGGGTGCCGCAGGGAAAGGATGATCCTGCATACCGTATATACAGCATTATCAGAGGTGACACAGTCAGTCCTGATTATCTCAACTGGCCCGCAAATCAGGGTGCATATCTAAACGAGAATGGAAAGCCATTCTTTCTTGGCACGCAGACCATGTTCTATTCGCACACCGACGGTTATCCTGAAGCTCATCAGAATAATGCAGGAAGCACCGCACCTCTGAAAGTTCAGATTCTTCAGACTAACTGGGCTTATACAAATTTAAATCTTAGAGACGTTGCTTTCACGGAATTCAAAATCATAAACCGTAGCAATAAGGTCTGGAGTAAAACATATCTTGCAATCTGGACCGATGCCATTATTGGAGATGCAAATGACAATGCTGTTGGTTGTGATACAAATCTTTCACTTACATACACTTATAATTCAGACAACAATGATCCAATTTACGGCCTGGCTCCGCCGGCAATGGGATTTCTCATTCTAAGAAATCCGGTATCTCCAAGCCCTGGTGATACAGCAAAATACTTTGATCCTCCCGGTTCAAACAATCTCCTGGTAAAACCGGATCACAGAGAAGTAAGATTAAGTGCATTCAATATGTTCTACAATGCCGATCCTGTAAACGGTGATCCGAGCAATTACAAAGAAACTTACCGGAATCTGCAGGGATTGAGAAGAACCGGATTGCCATGGATCAATCCGCTGACGAATCAGCCTACAACATTTGCATTTTCCGGAGATCCTGTATCAGGAACAGGATGGATTGACGGCAATTCAGGTCAAAGGCGATCAATGACTTGTTTAGGTCCGCTGACTGTTATTCCGAATGACACTCAGTCTGTTATCTTCGCACAGGTGATTGCACGGGGTTCGAGCAATATTAACAGCATTGCAAAACTCAGGGAGCTTTCTGTCTATGTAAAGAGCATTTACCAAAATAATTTTCAAAATGTCCTTTCCTCAAATGTTGCGTCAACCAAATTGCCTGATGAATTTACGCTGCATCAGAATTATCCTAATCCGTTCAATCCAACTACTCATATCAGATATGAATTGCCGGTGGCGGGTGGAGTGAATATTGCAATCTATGATATCACCGGAAAAGAAATCAGCAGACCTGTGAGCGGATACATGCCACCTGGAAATCATGAAATCGA
This sequence comes from uncultured Ignavibacteria bacterium, assembly GCA_937924675.1. GTDB lineage: Bacteria > Bacteroidota > Ignavibacteria > Tepidaquicellales > Tepidaquicellaceae > JADJAH01. Next base: position 1,713 of record CALEVL010000018.1, read on the forward strand.
ATTTGATGCATCGGGACTTCCGGGCGGAGTTTATTTCTGTAGAATGGAGGTGGAGTCAGGTACAAACGGGACAATTTTAACGAAGAGCATAAAGTTGCTATTTTTGAAGTAATTTTGATTTTGTTAGGAAAATGTTAGAAAAAATTTCTATTTTGTAAGCAGTTGTTTCTTAACTTTTAATTTAAACCCAATCATTATTATGAAAAACTTTTTTTACGCATTTCTGTTTATTGCACTTGTTGCATTTTCAGGAGCCAATGCACAGAACATAGATGTAAATCCGGGAGCCGGAAGTTACCCGACATTGAAAGACGCATTTGATGCAATCAATGCAGGCACCCATACAGGTGCAATAACCATTGATGTCGTTGGAAACACTGTTGAAACAGTAACTGCCGTGCTTAATGCAAGCGGAAGCGGAAGTGCAAATTACACCTCTGTTGTTATAAAACCCGTTGGAGGTGCAAGGACTATTCAGGGTAATATTTCAGGCGCGGTGATCAGGCTTGCCGGCGCAGACAATGTTACAATTGACGGCAGGATCGGTCTTTCAAACTTCAGAAATATGTTCATCATCAATACAAGCAATTTAACTACAACTGCTGCAATCTGGCTTTCTCACGGAGCGGGAGCTGCTACAGACTCTGCCGGAGCTCAGAACAATCTAATCAGAAACTGCATTATCTCTACCGGTGTCTCCGTTGGTGTATCAACAAACATTTCGTTCTGCATAGTTTCTTCAGGCACAACAATTTCTGCCATAAATCAGGGAAGAAACAACAACAATAACACAATACTAAATAACATTTTGTACCGTGCAAGATATGGGGTGAGTATTTGTGGAGGAGGAGCGACAAACCTGAATCAGAACAACAGGATTGACAGCAATCTAGTCGGCTCGGACTCATATGACGGCGGAGCGATAGGCAAGACGGGCATACTTGTTCAGTTTCAGAATAACTGCAGAATTGAATACAATACCGTGAAGTATATAGGCGGCCCGTCAACAAATACAACTGCCGGTGGTGACAGAATTGGGATCGGTGTAGGTTCGGAGAGCTGGTCCATAGGAAACTCCACAACTACAACCGGAACAAACAACAGGGTTAATGGAAACATTATTCGGAATATTAGGGAAGGAAGAACATTCTCTGCAGTGGGAATAATTTGTGCTACTACAGCTTCAGGTCCCGCAACCGGAAATGTGATAACTAATAATGTTATCTATGATGTACGAGCAAACGCAACATCACCCGACATTACAGCCGGAATTGGTCATGCAGGCAACAGAGGTGACCTGATTGCTTACAACTCAATTTACATGGTCGGTGATCTTGATCCGGCTGGTGAGAATGCAGGACTTGCAAGCCGCCCTGCACTCGGAATTGATGTAGGAAACACTGCAGGTGATACGGCTTTGACAATCAAAAACAACTCAATCTATGTTGATTGCACTGCAGACACCATGACCATTCCAACCAGTTACGCTATCGTAATGCCAAATGCTTATGGATGGGGAACAGGCGGCGGAAATAACAATGATTATTATGTTGGAACGAATCCTCTCGGAAGAGTTGGAGGATTGAGAACTGGTACAACTTATCCATTTGTACAATTTGCAACACTTGCAAACTGGCAGACAGCTTTCACACCTCCTCAGGATGCAAACTCAATCAGCGCGGATCCGTTGTACTCACTACCGACTACAACATATCTTCTTATGCCACAGGCAGCATCACCGTTGAAGTTGGCAGGAACTCCAATTGCCGGAGTAACAAGAGATATTCTTAACGAAATCAGAAGCCCGTTCACACCGGCAATAGGTGCTTATGAATATGATTCCATAGCATTGCCTGTTGAGCTTGCTTCGTTCACGTCTTCCGTAACAGGAAGAGATGTAAAACTCAACTGGGTAACTGCAACCGAGCTTAACAACTCCGGTTTTGATATTGAAAGATCATCAGCTCCGGGACAATGGTCAAAGATCGGAAACGTAACCGGTAACGGCACAACTAATTCACCGGTTGAATATTCCTACACAGATAAGAATCTTGCAACAGGGAAATATTCATACAGACTCAAACAGGTTGACTACAACGGCAATTTCGAGTATTTCAATCTCAGCAATGAGGTATCTGTAGGAATTCCGGATAAGTTCAGCTTGTCACAGAACTATCCAAATCCGTTCAATCCTTCAACTACAATCAGCTTCGATATTCCTGTTGACAGCAAAGTAATGATCTCGTTGTTTGACATGTCAGGAAGAGAAGTTGCAAATATAGTAAATGAGTTCAAGACCGCAGGATATTATACCGTGAACTTCAACGGTTCAAGTCTTGCCAGCGGAGCTTATTTCTACAGGTTAGATGCAGGAAATTTTGTTGATACAAAGAAAATGCTGTTGGTCAAGTAATCAAAGCTGCGCATATTTACACTAAGCCGGGACTCGCAAGATCTCCCGGCTTTTTTGTTCCGCGTCCGCCTGAATTTTACTTGTTACAAATCCCGGCTTTATAACAGAAATCAAATTTCTTACTTCACCAATACCATACGCTTCACAGCCATTTGCTTTCCGTCAACATATAGCGAGTAGAAGTAAACACCGCTCGGAAGATCCGCCGCATTGAACTCTACTGCATGCTTCCCCGCCGGCATGATTTCCTTCACAAGTGTTGCAACTTCCCTTCCTGCAATGTCATATACTTTCAGCATAACGAAATTCCTAATTC
>CALEVL010000019.1 GCA_937924675.1 uncultured Ignavibacteria bacterium
ATGATTTCCCTGTGAAGTTTGCCATCTACAGCGGTGACGTGGATCAGGACGGAACCATAGATGCATCAGACCTTAGCATGATTGACAACGATGCAGCCGGCTTTGTTAGCGGTTACGAAGTTACCGATCTTACCGGTGACAATTTTGTTGACGGAAGTGACTTTGCAATTGCCGATAATAATGCGGCTAATTTTGTTAATGTGATCAGACCTTGAGAAGAATTAAGAATTGAGAATTACGAATTAAGAATTAGTGTGAAGTCGTACCTTTGGGAAGAGATTTTTACACTAATGTTTTAACATTACCTAGCGTTGAGTTCGGACGTTCAGCAAAAGACTTCGGATGCATAGCAAAAGAGTTTGGACGTTCAGCAAAGGACTTCGGATGTTCAGCAAAAATGGTCATTGTGCGCAACAAATGAACTTTTCCCCACAACTTGCATAGAAAATCGGTCCTGCTAAAGAGTTCGGACGCTCTGCTAAAGAGTTCGGACGCTCTGTTAAAATCGCAAATTTCTAAAAAAAACCCGTTTTATTCGCTGCTGTTCAAGTTGATTTGACAACTTAACTGCATCTCGCCGGGAACAACTTTCAACATTCGATTTCAACTTTCAATTTTCAACTTTCAACTCTCAACTTCTTCGAACTATTTTGAATTTGACCGCTGAATTGCATAATTTCACCCCTCATAATTTTGTGATGTTTATTACTTTTGAAGGCATTGACTTAAGCGGCAAGTCAACTCAAATCAAGCTCCTTGCCGCATACCTTACCAAATCCAGGGAAAAAGTAGTCATAGTCAGGGAACCGGGCGGAACAAAGATCTCGGAAAAGATTCGTGATATACTGCTCGATAAGGATCATTTTGAAATGGATGATACTACTGAGTTCATGCTTTTCTCAGCTTCACGAAGGCAGCTCACACAGGAGATCATTATTCCTTCACTTAGGAAGAAGAGCTACGTTTTAAGTGACCGATACTATGACTCCTCAACTGCATATCAGGGTTACGGAGGCGGGCTTGATCTGAAGATGATCAATCGGGTGAACGAGATTGCTTCCACAGGTATCGAACCTGATATGACTTTTCTGCTTGAAATAAACCTGAAGTGCTGGCTTGAGAGAAAAAGATCCGAGGGCCGCACCGAAGACAGGATCGAGTCAAAAAAGATCGCATACTACAAAAAGGTAATCGAAGGATATAAACAGATCGCAGGAATGAATAAGAAGAGGTTTGTTGTTATCGATGCCACTTCAACAAAGGAACAAGTTCACAGCAACATCATCAACGCAATTCAGAATTTTGAAAATAAGAAAAATTTGAAATCATAAAGATGAAGTACACAAAACAAACAAAGCTGATATCAGCAATCTCAGTTGTGGTATTGCTTTTACTCGGAGTAACATTCTCAGGTGACGACGACATATATCAGAAGATAGGAAGAAATATGGATCTCTTCGGTCAGGTTTATAAAGAAATTGCGCTGAACTACGTTGACGATATTGATGCCGACAAGTTTATGGAAGCCGGAATAGAAGGCATGCTCGGAACACTTGATCCTTACACAAACTTCATAGATGAAGACAGCCGCGATCAGATAGACCTTATCACTACCGGAAAGTATGGCGGCGTGGGAATTACAGTTGGCGTAAGGGATAGTCAGTTCGTTATAACGGATATTATGAACGGATACGAAGCACAGAAAAAAGGACTCCGTATCGGTGATGTCCTGCTTCAGATTGACAGCCGCGACCTTCGCAATGAGAAGCCGGACAATATGAGAAATCTTGTACGAGGACAGGTAGGAACAGAAGTGAGGCTTGTGATTGAGCGTGACGGTGAAACTATCGAGTTCAATCTTACTCGTCAGGAGATCATGCTTAAGAATGTTTCGTATTTTGGTTACATTGAACCGGAAGACAAAGGCATTGCATTCATCAGACTTGACAGGTTTACAAATATTTCTGAAAGTGAAATTGAAAATGCGATAAAGACTCTGAAAACAGAGCGTGAAATGAAGGGACTCATTCTTGATCTGCGTGATAACGGAGGCGGATTACTCGATGCAGCGATAGGAATTCTCAATAAGATCGTTCCAAAGAGCAGTCTTCTTGTTATTACAAAAGGCAAGAGAGCTGACTCAGAGAAGAAGTATTTTTCAGACGAAGACCCGATGATCAACGCAGATATTCCGGTAGCAATTCTGATCAATAGCAGGACTGCTTCCGCATCTGAAATTGTTGCAGGTGCAGTTCAGGACCTTGACCGCGGTGTCATCGTTGGCACAAAGTCATTCGGCAAAGGACTTGTTCAACAGATCAAAGAACTTGACAAGAAAGCACAATTGAAGATTACAGGTTCCAGATATTTTACACCTTCGGGAAGATGGATTCAGGAAAAGAACTACTTTAAGGAAAACAAATACGGTGTGTTCATAGATAAGGATAAATATAATCAGACTGAATTCAGAACACTGGGAGGAAGAACTGTAACAGCACTCGGAGGGATCACACCTGATGTTGAGTTGAAAGTTGAAGGTGAAAGTGAAATTCATTCTGCTTTGCTATCCAAGGACATGTTCTTCAAATTTGCTGAGAATTATGTTAAATCAAACCCTGGAGTAAGTACAGTCACTCCTGATGATAAACTTTATGAAGCATTTAAGTCTTACATTGCGCAAAGCGGATTTGATTATGACTCAAAGATCGAGAAAAAGTTAAAAGAGATAAAAGAGATTGCTTCGTCAAAGAATTACGGAAATGACTTTGAAAGTTCACTGAACAAAATTGAGTCTCAAACAGAATCAGGTGAAGTCGAAGAAATGGATGCTGCCAAAGATGAGATCATCAGAAGCATCTTTGGTGAAATAAACAAGATCGCGATCAGTGAAGAAGCTCAGATCAAAGCTACTTTCCCTTATGATAAGCAGCTTCAAAAGGCGATAGAAGTTATCACAAACAGTTCTGAATACAACGGAATACTCGGAAAGTAAAAGTTAAGATTCCCCAACAGAATGACTAAACTTGGTATTCTCGGCGGCGGACAGCTGGCGAGAATGATTATTGAGGAGAACAGCCGCTACGGATTTGAGTTTCATATCCTGAGCAAGGAACATTGTTCTCCTTCCGGACAACTGACACCGCATGAAATTGTTGGTGACTGGAACGATAAAAACATAGTGAAGAACTTTGCCGACAAGTGCGATATTCTTACACTCGAAAATGAGTTCATTGATTTTAATATCCTGGAGCTGCTGGAAAAATCCGGCAAAGTAATCCTTCCCGGTTCAAATATCATTAGACTCATACAGGACAAGCTCTACCAGAAAAATACTCTTTCAGAAGCAGGAATCCCTGTTGCTGAATATTGTGAGGTGAACTCTGCTGATGAAGTAAAAAGGTTTGCAGAAGAATATGGTTATCCCGTTATTCTTAAGTCAAGAACTATGGGATATGACGGAAAAGGAAATTATAAGGTCAGCAACGAATCAGAAATAGAACTTGCATGTGATGTTCTTTTGAAACGTGGAAAACTGATGTGCGAAAAGTTTGTTTCATTTGAAAAGGAAATTGCTGTTCAGGCTGTGAGATCATCAAACGGAGAAATGAAGGTATACCCTGTTGTGGAGACAATTCAGGAAAATCATATATGCAAATATGTAATAGCATCCGGTGGAAGGTTTTCCGAACACAATAAAACTGTGAACGAAATTTGCGAGAAGATTCTTGCATCTATGTCTTATGCGGGTGTGATGGGAATAGAGATGTTTCTTTGCGGCAATGAAATTCTTGTCAACGAACTTGCCCCGAGAGTTCATAATTCCGGTCACTACACAATTGAAGGATGCAGCACATCGCAATTCGAAAATCATATCAGAGCAATTCTCGGACTGCCTCTCGGTAACTCTGAAATGAAAGTGCCCTCGGCAGTAATGATAAATATTCTCGGCGAAAGAAACGGGCCTGCAGACATTAAAGGCATGGAAAGAACTCTTGCTTGTACTGACACATATCTTCATCTTTACGGAAAGAGGGAAACAAGGATCGGGAGAAAGATGGGACATATTACAGTTGTTGGTAATGACGTTGATACTCTTATGAAAAAAGCTGATGATGCGAGAAAAACAGTGGAGATCTGATAGTCATAAATTTGAGATAAAGGATTGAGATTTAATAATGCAATATGAAATCCACTTTTCGGAAACGGCTGAAGTGTATTAAAGCTTTAGGAAACCAATGAAACCAATACATAAACTAAAATCAATTTAACATGATAGTTGCCATAATTTTTCTTGTGATAGCGATAGTGGTCTTATCCGTCATAATAGGACAGTCAAAGAATAATCCCGCCTTGCAGAAAACTCTCGGCACAGTTCGATTTCTCGCCGGCTTTGGCATTTTGCTTTCGGTGTTGTTTGCATGTATAGTTCAGATCGGCCCGGGTGAAGTGGGTGTGCAGATACTTTTCGGAAAAGTTCAGGATGGAGTTCTCAGAAGCGGACTTAGCTTTATCAATCCGTTAATGGAAGTCCAGAAGCTTGATATAAAAACTCAGGCATATACTATGAGCGGTGCAAATGATATGGATGTAAGTCTGGCAGAGACAAAGAAGAGTGATCCTATTCAGACACTTTCATCAGACGGGCTAACACTTATACTCGATGTTACGGTTTGGTATCGTCTCTCAGCCGATGATGCTCCTAATATCCTCCGGACTATTGGTGCTGACTATGAGCCCAAGATCGTTTTGCCTGCAATAAGAACTGCCATAAGGGATGTTGCGGTCAATTATGTGGCTACAGATATCTATTCATCCAAGAGAAATGATTATGTGCTGGAAGTCAATAAACGGCTTGAAGAATCATTTCAGGGAAGAGGTTTGATACTCGAGAAAGTTCTTCTTAGAAATGTTGAACTTCCGCTGAAAGTAAGAGAGGCAATTGACGAAAAGATTGCCGCTGAACAACGAGCACAGCAGATGGTTTATGTACTTCAGAAAGAAAAGCAGGAGGCCGAGAGAAAAACCGTGGAGGCACAGGGAGTGGCAGAAGCGCAGAGGATCATCAACAGCACTATCAGCAATTCATATCTTCAGTGGAAGTATATCGAAACTCTGAAAGAGCTTGTCAATTCGCCTAACAATTCATTTGTAATTGCGCCGTATGATCAGAAGCTCACTCCACTGCTTAATTTCAATCAGAAATAAGTTGATAGAAGTCTATACTACATACGATCCGATGGAAGCCAATCTGGTAAAAGCAAAACTTGCGGATGAAGAAATAGCATTCAATGTAACAGGAGACTTTGACATCGCATTGTCAATGGAAACTTTCAATACACAAATGGGAAGGATCGCATTGAAAAGGCCGATAAAGTTTTTTGTTGCTGAAAAAGATGTTGAATTGGCAAAGGTCGCAATCCATACCGATAAATCTTCATTCCTTGAAGATGACCTTGACTACTAATTCACGGCTCGGACTTACATTGCTGGCAGTTTCACTTCCCGTGATTTTATTGCTCTATTTATTGTCCGGCATCAACCGTGAAACCGAACCGCTCACAATCTCATCTTCTAATGAAAATGCTCTCAACAATTACAAAACAATCTCAGCAGTGAACATGACGGATTCGACCGAAATAGATTACAGGAACATTCATGATAATGCAATCATGATTGACACACATAATGATTTTGTTTATCAGGTTTATTCAAAAGGCGTTGATATAGCAGAGAGGAACGCAAACACTCATTCTGATTTGCCAAAATTTCGTGAGGGCGGTGTTGATGTTCAGGTGTTTGCTGTATGGATACCCATGAAGGAAGTCAGGAACTCCTACAACTTTACCGTAACTCAGATTGAGAGGTTGAAAGCAATGGCGCAGAATAATTCTTCCCAATTTGAATTTGCTCAGACTTACAATGACATTATCAGAATAACAGGAGAAGGAAAACTTTGCGGCCTGATCGGCATTGAAGGCGGAACAGCAATTGGAGATGATGCAGAGAAAGTAACGGAATATTATGATCTCGGAGTTAGATACATTGGTCTTACATGGAACAACTCCAATCTCATTGCTTCTTCAGCAAAGGATGAAACAGAAAGAGGCAAGAAAGGCGGACTCACAGAGTTCGGAACTGCGGTGATCAGGAAGATGAATGAGACAGGTATGCTTGTTGATGTTTCACATCTTGGCGAAAATTCATTTTGGGATGTGATGGCAATCTCTACTGATCCTGTAATTGCTTCTCATTCAAATTGCTACTCGATCAATCCGCATTACAGAAATCTTACTGATGAACAGATCAAAGCAATCGCAGAAAAAGGCGGATACATTGGAATTAATTTTTACGATAAGTTTCTTGTAAAGTCAGGCGGCGCCGATATTGGTGACATAGTCCGCCACATTGATCATATCAGGGATCTTGTCGGTGTTGATTATATTGGCATCGGCGCAGATTTTGACGGAGGCATTACTCCGCCTTCCGGACTCGAGGATGTAACCAAATATCCGGAACTTACTACGGCACTTCTTCAGAACGGTTACTCAAAGGAAGATGTTGTAAAAATCCTCGGCGGTAACTTCCTTAGAGTGTATAAACAAGTATGCGGTTAAAAACCAAACCTGTTTGTTTTTCTGACTGCTCAAGTTTATCAAATCCTACCTAAAAGAACAACGTTCACTCAACTTTCCCGTCTGCGACGGGCAGGCAACTTTCCCGTCTGCGACGGGCAGGCAA
>CALEVL010000020.1 GCA_937924675.1 uncultured Ignavibacteria bacterium
TTTGTCAGTACTGAATTTTTGTTGCTTATGCTTTTACAATTCTCATTTTGTAGAAGGATCTCCATACAAAGTACAAAGCAACAGCAAGGAAAACGACTCCAATGATCGGGGCGGTACTTCTGAAATCTTTAGTGATGGCTATCTCCATAGCAAGCAGTCCAAATAAAGTAGTGAATTTGATTATCGGATTGAGAGCAACAGAAGACGTATCTTTAAACGGATCTCCGACGGTATCGCCAATTACAGTTGCATCATGCAGCGGAGTACCTTTTTCACGCAAATCAACTTCCACAACCTTCTTTGCATTATCCCATGCGCCTCCGGCATTTGCCATGAAGATCGCCTGGAAGAGTCCGAACACCGCAATTGAAAGCAGATAGCTGATGAAGAATGCTGCCGGATCATTATTCCAAACAAAAGCAGATGAGACAGGATCTCTTTGCAATACGGGTGCAGACATGAATGCAAACGCAAGAGCGAAACTGAACACTGCCACAAAGATATTGAACATTCCCTTCTGTGCATATTTTGTGCAGATGGAAACCACTTCTTTTGAATTTTCTGTGGATGCTTTCAGAGATGCTTTCTCGTCAAGATTAATGTTCTTCTTAATATACTCAACAGCGCTGTATGCACCGGTTGTTACCGCCTGTGTTGAAGCTCCTGTGAACCAGTAAATCACCGCACCGCCGCAAATGTAGCCGAGGATCGTATATGGATTAAGTAGGTTGAGTATCTGCTCCGGATTAACACCAAGCACGCCCTTAAGCACGAGTATAAGAGAGAAAATCATTGTAGTAGCACCAACAACTGCTGTTCCGATAAGCACCGGCTTAGCGGTTGCTTTGAAAGTGTTACCTGCTCCGTCATTTTCTTCAAGATAAAGTTTTGCTCTTTCCCAGTCAGGTTTGAATCCGAAATCTCTTTCAATGTCCTTTCCATTCTTTTCCTTGTCTTCTTCGATGAGTGACAATTCATAGATTGACTGTGCGTTATCGGTTACAGGGCCGTAAGAATCAACAGCAATTGTAACAGGACCCATTCCAAGCATTCCGAAAGCAACGAGACCAAAAGCAAAAATGGCTTTATAACCCATAATATCCGGTATGGAGTTTGATGCAATATAGGCAACATACATCAATGCAAAGAATACCATGCCTTGCCAGAATGCGGAAAAGTTTCCGGCAACAAATCCCGAAAGTATTGTCAGAGAAGCACCGCCCTCTCTCGAAGCAGTGACCACTTCCTGAACGTGCTTTGATTTCGGGGAAGTGAAGATCTTAGTGAATTCAGGTATCAGTGCAGCGCCAAGAGTACCGCAACTGATGATAATTGATAATGTCATCCAGAGATTGCTTTCAGGAGCTCCGATATAAATGTAGGAAAAAACAAAAGTAACAATTATGGAAACAATGGAAGTAATCCAAACAAGAGTAGTAAGCGGAACTTCAAAATCAAGATTATCAACATTGGAGTATCTTACTTTTGAAATTGCCTTATTTATGTAATATGATCCAATTGAAGTTACGATCATCAGCACTCTCATCAAAAATATCCAGACGAGAAGTTGGGCTTGAAGATTTATGTCCGGAATGGCAAGTACAATAAAACTGATAAGTGCCACACCTGTAACGCCGTATGTTTCAAACCCGTCAGCGGTAGGACCGACTGAGTCACCTGCATTGTCGCCGGTACAGTCTGCAATAACACCCGGGTTTCTCGGATCGTCTTCCTTGATCTTGAAAACAACTTTCATCAGGTCCGAGCCGATGTCAGCTATCTTGGTGAAAATACCTCCGGCAATTCTCAGAGCTGATGCGCCGAGAGATTCACCGATAGCAAAACCAATGAAACTTGCGCCGGCAAATTCCCTAGGCACATAAAGAAAAATGATAAGCATCATGATAAGCTCAACGCATATCAGCAGAACTCCGATACTCATTCCCGCAGTAAGCGGAATATTGAGAAGCTTCAGGGGCTTTCTTTCGAGCGAAGCAAAAGCCATTCTGCTGTTAGCGAGTGTGTTCATTCTGATTCCGAACCAGGCAACACTGTATGAACCCAAAATCCCGATAACTGTCCATATAAGAATCAAAACAACGCCTCCGGTTGGATAACCTACTAGAACGAGGTAGTAGAATGCAATACATGTTGCTATGAAAATGAAAAGTATGAAGAGGAATTTTCCTTGCTGAAGAAGATAGGTCT
>CALEVL010000021.1 GCA_937924675.1 uncultured Ignavibacteria bacterium
ATTATCGGAATTTAGAGAGTATCTAAGCTCACCTTACTTGAATTCGGGTAAAGTCTTTGTCCGCGTTTGAGTATCCGGCGCTTTTCGTGACTCCACGAAGTGGCGGGGAGTTTGAACAAGAAATTAACAGACATGGAGATTGAGCGCCAGATGCAAAGATTCAGTAAGACTAAGTAAGATTACAAACACTCTGAACATCTTGCCTCGAAATTTCATTTTATCAAATTCATCTTCATCGTATATACGTAATCTTCACTTTGCAACCGGCACAAATAAATCCCGCTCGATAGTCCGCTGCCCTGCCCGTGCAGGCGGGCGTCAAAGCTTACCTGATACGTTCCGGGATTTAAACTTTCATTTATTAAGGTTGACAATTCTCTTCCAAGCATATCAAACACAACAAGTTTCACATTCCCTCTTTTCGGTATATCAAACTTTATACTCGTAGCCGGATTAAACGGGTTAGGGAAGTTCTGATAGAGATTGAAAGCTGCGGGAACATTCGTATTCATAGGCTGAATGCCCACCGGCTCATCAGGCGGGATGAAGCCGTGTTGATTTGTTCTGTACCGGTCATGACCGTATTGAGGCCAGGGAAAATCTTCGTGAGTGAATGGAATTCCGGGAATGGTCCAGACGTGGAGAAATGTTTCATTTCCGGTTCGAGTAGAAGTCGCAATAAGTTCAACCGATCCGTCATTATTTAAATCAGCTAATGAAATTGCATTGACTAAACCTTCTGGTCGAAGAGGTGACCAGGGTAAATTTTCCCCAGACGGTGTATAGGCATAGATATATCCATAACCATTAGGATTAAACGCGTCCCAAGTATTTGAAAGTATGTTTAAATTGCTACCGAATTGAACTTTCCCAAAATTTCCGGTGGCCCAATGTTCTCCCTGTCCGTGATTTGGCCATCCTATGTAACGTTTCAATGATTTATCAAATGCCGAAAAAGTTGTTCCATATTGGGTTCCTGTTGCAAAATCAATTTCTTCATTTCGGTTTGCATCTCCCATTACAAGTGTTCCATAATCCATATATGCGCTATAATATTTAGTGAATAGTTTGTTTCCCTGAAAATCCAGTTTTAGAAATTTGTGCAATTCAGAACCTTGAGTACTAAATTTATCTAAGACAACAGTAAAAAAAGATAAACTCGGATCGTTGGGGTGAATGAATAATGAAGGTGACGAACTCCATGAGTAATATAGTGAATCAAAAAATAAAGGAAAATTGTTTGAATAAATTTCACCATCATGTTTGAAAATATGCACTGTGCCGGAATCAACAAATTGATTAACAAGCTTAAATGATGTAAAAATCATTTCGCCATATCCGTCACCATTAATATCTCCAATTGCCGGATTGTAATTTGCTCTGCCGGGGATATATTTAGGCCATCCTGCTCTTAGTGAACCATCATGATTATAGACAGTTACTTCATTTGTTTTACTTACAATAATTTCAAGTTTTCCGTTTAAATCTAAATCATATAGACTAATAAATTTCCTTGGGTTTATGTCTCCATCACCATAACTTACAGGAAAACCGGGAAGTGAATTCCCAAATCTGTCTATTACATCAAATGAAAAAGCCATTCTCAAAACAATCTCCATAAAACCATCTCCATTAACATCACCAGATGCTACATCATGTATTAGCTCATTATATCCTTTTGGGAAATTGGCAAAATTTGTTCCGTCATTGTTCAATACATAAAGATAAAGAGGCGGACTTGCTGCACCTTCATAATCAAGAGCAACAAAAATTATTTCTTTCTGACCATTTCTGTCAATATCAGTAATTAATGGAATCCCGGCTTTTTGAAAGCGTTTCCGCATGTCATCAACTATAATGGGATAATTATTGTAATAAACCGGAGTTTGAGGCAATGTAATCTTTGAAATTAGAAACAGAAATAAGATCAATGCTTTCTTCATGCCAATTATATTAAAAGCAGGTAATTGAATTATTACCTGCATTTTGTCAAGTTAATAGATCAATAATTTGGTCCCAAAGTTACGGATGTGACTATGCTTGATCCGGAATAAGTGAACCCGTTTTGTCCATTTTGCCCGTCATTGGGTCTTGCAGGATACCAGGCTTTAACAGTATAGTTTCCTAAAGAACCGGGCCATTCCCTAGAATAAATTCCACCGGTTCCTGTTGTTCCGGAAAACAACTCATTATTTCCTGAATCATAAACTACAATCTCTGCACCCACTTGAGTCGAACCACCTCCGTACTGAAATACAGTTACCTGAAAATTGGGTAGAGGATTTTCAGAATTTGAAAACAAATTCCCGTTGATTGCAAGAGCCGAAGCAACTGCAATAAGCAGTACTGTCGACATTAAAACAATTTTCTCTTTCATTTCTCTAAATTAATTTAGGTTTATAAATAGTGAATAGAAATTGTAAAGACTAAAAACATTTCTTGCTGTTATGGTGATCTTATCATGACTAACACCCTCCTTCTGCGTTTGATTTTATTTGTAAGAGTTTATTGAGGTAAATCCCAAACATACGGAACTATGTTAATCAATTGACTGCCGCAGTATTCATACTTCCACCAGCTGCCGTTTAGGTATATGATTTCAAAATGATAATCATCGCAGAACAGTAAGTTAGCAGAGGATTGTTTGTTTCCCGATTCGTCCACTTTAGCAATTGAAATGGAGAGCAAGATCAATATAGCTAAGGCAATAGTTTTCATAATTCTTGATAGAGTTTAATTCTTGTTACAACAAACTACAATTAATGTCTTCTAATTGAAAAAACATTTTTCTCGATTTGCAGAGTGAAGGTTTATATGCTTTCTACTATAATGAGTTGTATTTAACTTTATTCAAACAAATTTGCAGAGTATGTATGAACTGATTAAAAGTTTGACAAAGGAAGAATTATCGGAATTTAGAGAGTATCTAAGCTCACCTTACTTGAATTCGGGTAAAGTCATAAAGGAGATTTTTCAAATATTGATCCGATTTTATCCTGAATTTGATCCATTAAAAGTAAATTATACAATTCTCTCACGGACCAAAATTGTTGATACTTTTTACGGGGAGAGCGAAATCAGAGCTTACATTTCCAAGCTGAATAAAAAGTTGTTGGAGTTTCTGACAATAAAAAAATTTAATGAAAGCGATTTTTTGAAGGATGAACTTCTGATGGATGTTTTAGCGGAGAAGGGATTGAAAAAACAGTTTATAAAGATTCATTCGGGATACAGTGAAAGGTTAAACAATTACGGTATAGAGTCTGGCAATCACCGAAAAGAGTATAAAGCCGCTTCGCGATATTTTGATTTTGCCGAAAACAATTTTCCCGTTTTGAAAAAATCCGACGCCGACAAACAAATCAGTATCATAGAAAAATGCAGAATGCTTTCCACTGAAGATTATTTTGTTAAGATAATTGCTGACAATATTACATATTTGATTTATGTATCTGAGTTCGGAAATGTTGAAAGAGAAGATTTAAGGACCGATAAAAATATAATTGATTTTATTTACGATAGCTTAAACAATGAAAAAAAATCTCCTCTCACAATCTTGTATAAATTGCTTTTCAATTTGTTTTACTATCTCTCCGGCAGCGATGATTACACTAGATACCGCGATTATTATATCAAGCTTTCTCCTGATCTTAACATTAAGGAAAGATCCTATCATTATAAAAATCTATTTATCTTCTGTTCCCTAATGCGGAAGTCCGTAGTATCTTTATCCCCTTCAAATGAGCCGGATCAAAATGCCACAGAGAACTCTACGCACATCAACTTTAGAAGAGAATCATTCAAGCTGATGGAACATTTTTTGGAATCCGGCCTTTACAAAGAAGGTGAGGATAAATTTATATCTTCCGTTATAATTCTTAACATTCTTAAGCTGTCAGACACCAGAGACGATATATTATGGTTAGAAAAATTCATTGAAATTCACAGAGAAGATTTTAAGTCTGAAGATTTGAAAAGTTTAATAATATTTGCCCGTATTTATAAAAATTTATTTGGAAAAAATTATGACAAAGCATTCACAGATCTCGTAAATGTTGAGCTGCCAAATGTTATTTTTAAATACGAAATGAGAATTCTGAAAATGCGGCTTTTGTATGAGAAAGCCGAAACTGAAAATTTAATAGACGACATTCATTCAGCACGCGAGTATTTTAAAAGAGATAAATTCTTAAGTGAAGTGTTTAAGATTAGAGCGAATAATTTTATACAATTTCTGGAATTCTTGTGCTTAGAGCATTCCGTTATCGAATGGGAAAGATTCGCCAAACTCCTTATTGATGAGCATGAAATATTAAATAAAGAATGGCTTATTGAAAAATATAGAACTAAACTGGAAATTTAAGTTCGAACTTAGCAGCGCCAAATCAGCCTGCCTGCTTGTCATTGAAGTGTTGAATGCATTCTGGCAGCCAGGGAGACTATGCGCAAGATGCGAAGATTTAGTAAAACTAAAAACCTAGTGAACATCTTGCCTCGAAATTTCATTTTATCAGATTCATCTTCATCGTATATACATAATCTTCACTTTGCAACCGGCACAAATAAATCCCGCTCGATAGTCCGCTGCCCTGCCCGTGCAGGCGGGCGTCAAAGCTTACCTGATACGTTCCGGGATTTAAACTTTCATTTATTAAGGTTGACAATTCTCTTCCAAGCATATCAAACACAACAAGTTTCACATTCCCTCTTTTCGGTATATCAAACTTTATACTCGTAGCCGGATTAAACGGGTTAGGGAAGTTCTGATAGAGATTGAAAGCTGGCGGAACATTCGTATTTATAGGTTGAATGCCCACAGGCTCATCGGGCGGGATGAAGCCGTGTTGATTGGTTCTGTATCTGTCATGCCCGTATTGCGGCCATGGGAAATCTTCGTAAGTGAATGGAATGCCCGGGATGGTCCAGACATGAATGAAGGCTTTTCTTCCGATTCCTCTACTTGAAGTGGCGATCAATTCAACTGATCCGTCACTATTTAGATCAGCAATTGAAACTCCATTTACTAACCCTTCAGGTCTGAGTGGTGACCAAGGTAAATTTATACCATCTGCTGTATATGCAAAAATATTCCCATAACCATTAGGATTAAACGCGTCCCAAGTATTTGAAAGTATGTTTAAATTGCTACCGAATTGAACTTTCCCAAAATTTCCGGTGGCCCAATGTTCTCCCTGTCCGTAATTTGGCCATCCTATGAAACGATTCAATGATTTATCAAATGCTGAAAAAGTTGTTCCATATTGGGTTCCTGTTGCAAAATCAATTTCCTCATTCCGGTTTGCATCTCCCAATACAAGAGTTCCATAATCCATATATGCGCTATAATATTCGGTATATAATTCATTTGCCTGAAAATCCAGTTTTAGAAACTTGTGCAATTCAGAGCCTTGACCACTAAATTTATCTAAGACAACCGTAAAAAAGGATAAACTCGGATCATTGGGGTGAATGAATAATGAAGGTGACGAACTCCATGAATAATATAGTGAATCAAAAAAGATAGGAAAATTGTTTGAATAACTTTCACCATCATGTTTGAAAATATGCACTGCGCCGGAATCAACAAATTGATTCACATCCCTAACTGATGTTAATATTATTTCAGCATACCCGTCTGCGTTGATATCGCCAATAGCGGGATTATATCTTGCTCTGCCGGGAATATATTTAGGCCATCCTGTTCTTAGTGAACCATCATGATTATAAACAGTTACTTCATTTGTTTTGCTTACAATAATTTCAAGTTTTCCGTTTAGATCTAAATCATACAGACTAATAAATTTCCTTGGGTTTATGTCTCCATCACTATAACTTACAGGAAAACCGGGAAGTGAATTCCCAAATCTGTCTATTACATCAAATGAAAAAGCCATTCTCAAAACAATCTCCATAAAACCATCTCCATTAACATCCCCTGATGCGACATCATGTATCAGCTCATTGTATCCTTTTGGGAAATTGGCAAAATTTGTTCCGTCATTGTTCAACACATAAAGATAAAGAGGCGGATTTGCTAAACCTTCATAATCAAGAGCAACAAAAATGATTTCCTTCTGACCATTTCTATCAATATCGGTAATTAACGGAATCCCGGCTTTTTGAAAGGGTCTCCTGACTTCATCTAGCAGAATGGGATAATTATTGTAATAACCCGGAGTTTGAGACAATGTAGTCTTTACAATTAATATTACAAACAAAGTTAATAT
>CALEVL010000022.1 GCA_937924675.1 uncultured Ignavibacteria bacterium
ACTGTCATGTCATCTCCGGTTCCGGCAATGATTGTCAATATTACCCCGCTGTTTATGACAAGCGTTGCGTTCGAATCTAATGTAAGCTGATTGGAAGTAATGTTAGCCGTGACGGTTACAACATTCGGACTTCTCAGCCTTGTTGCTCCGCTTGTATCATGAGGAGTGGATGTAGCGGCAAACCAGGAACCTCCGCCGTTAGTTGACATTTCCCATGTCAGGGTTGAATTCCAGTTGCCCGAAGCAACGCTTCTGAACTGTTCATTTGCCGAAAAAGAAGTTGCAGGATTAATAACAACAACTGCAAGTGCGAAAAGGAGAATGAGATTTTTCATTTTGCCATGTTTGGGTTAAGTTCTCGAAATTCTTGTGCAGGCCTGCAATCTTCAGAACCTGATCAAAATTTGCGTAACGCCATTGTTTAATTGTGTTAAAGATATAAACGAAAGTGTGTTGATCCAAAGAAAAATAAGTCGCCGTTTAGAATGATAAAACTGACAATATTTCAAAAAAACACTTAAAACCTTTAGTTTAGGTACTTTTTGTGGTATCTTTTCATAAATGTTTAGAAAAAATCCGAATAACTCCTAAGTGCAAAAAACTAGATTAGTTCAGTTCTTACAGTCATTGAATCAGTCTGAGATAAAGAGTTTCAGAGATTTCCTGAATTCTCCTTCCTTTAATAAGAATAAACAGATTGTAAACCTTTTTGAACTCGTCATAATATATCATCCCACTTTTGTAAACAATGAACTTAATGAGGAAAATCTTTTTTCAAAGCTTTTCATTGATCAGAAGTATGACTACTTCAAAATGAAGAATCTTTCTTCAGATCTGCTTGCACTGGGCAAAGAATTCTTTGCCTATTTGAACTTCAAAAAAAGTAAGGACTCAAACGATATCTACGTATTAAAGGAGTCAAAAGCCAGAAACCTTGACATGATCTTTGAGAATACATATAAGCAAGCTGACAAAAGAAGCCTTTCGACAACGTTTAAAGATGAGAACTATCTCTACCACAGGATGAATCTCATAAATGAATTGATCGGATTCAATGCTCCGAAGAATCCAAGCATCAATTTACATTTGATGCAGGATAAGCTCGATCTTTTTGTAGATTACTCCATCATAATGCTTCTGAAATTCTATAATATCATGCTTCATGATGAAGTGCAGTTCAATCATAAATATGATCTGAAGATGTTTGATTTTGTAATGGATTATGTAAAGAATAATCTGAAGCAGGATAATCCGACTATGCTTGTCTATTATCACATCATTCAACTTGAACACGTGAAATCAGATGAAAATTTTTTCAGGCTGAATGAACTTCGCAAGAAGTATAAAGAGGAACTGAGTGCAGTTGATAATTACATGGCCTTCCTACACCTCGACAGCTACTGCGCAAATGCCTACAACGAATTCTCAAGAACTGATCTGATGTATGAACAGTTTCTCCTGACAAAAGAGTGTGACATGAATCTGTTTCCTGAACTTGGAAAGATACTCTATCCGGATTTTCTTTACAGCGTCAAGATTGCGGCAAGGGTTGATGAATTTGACTTTGCGCTTAAGTACATTGAAAAGTATAAACACAATCTTACTGAGGAAAAAAAGAACACTCTTGATTTCTGTCATGCATACATTGCATACAGACAAGGCCGGCACGATGAAGCTTTGGAGCTGCTTTCAAAGACCGGCTTTACAAATTTCATCATGAAGATCCAGGTCAGACTACTTCTGCTTCAGCTTACATACGAGAAACAGTATTTCGATCAGGCACTGACAATGATTGATTCCTTCCGTCACTATGTTTCCCGCGAGAATCTCCTTCTGGAAAAACTGAAAACAACTCTTCTCAGATTTCTCACGATTACCGGAGATATGATCAAACATAATACAGGAGTTGATAAAAATGTGAAAGATGCTGTTCATAAGATCAGATTCAATATTGAGAATCTTGAAACCAATCACTTCGG
>CALEVL010000023.1 GCA_937924675.1 uncultured Ignavibacteria bacterium
GTGCAGCCACAACAGGCAATGATGTAAGCGAGAACCTCTTTGACAACATTATTCCGAATGCTTTTGGAATAGCAGTATTGATATACAATAACTGTTATACAGACATCACGGACAATGTAATGACACGAGTGAGAGTTGGAATTCAGACAGGCAACTTCTATAATTCCGACCCGGGAACCAGTCACGATATCAGCAACAACGATATCGAATCGTACAGACTCGGTATCTTTCATAATCTTGCATATACAAATGCAACTGCATTTAACGTAACAACCAATAGCTTTACAACTGTAGCAGGTGCACCCAACAATAACGGAATGCTCTTCAGTTCAATCGGGAGCGCGGTTGGAGCTAACATTACAGACAACGATGTAACCGATGCAAGAATTGGTTGCAATCTATGGAACTGCACTACTACAAGTACAATCACAGTAACAGGCGGAAACATAACTGATTGCAATATCGGAGTTTTCCCCAATAATTACGATGGTTACACATCAAATGCAAATACAAGCACTTATGCAATTACAGGTGTAACAATTACTAACTGTGATACTTCGATTTGGATAAGAGATAACAATCTCAACACAAACAGTTCCACCGTAACTCTCAACATCAACAACACAACAAATGTAGTTAACGGAACTGGAATCGGACTGCTCATAGAAGGTGGTGACGCTTTCGTTAACTTCAACGGAGCGATCCCTGTTGACTTCAGTTCAACTCACAGCAAGTACATTAGACTAACTACAAACGGCAGCAGTTATCCGACTGCAAACATTAATGCTCAGAGCGTTCGTTTCGGAGGATTGAATGGAGCAGGGATGAGCAACACTCAACTGTTTGATGTTGAAGACAAAACTGATCACAAGATAGACTTCAACAGTCTTGGATTTGTTTCCGTAAAGCCAAACAACAGCTATGTAACTGTAAGCAGCTTTTACTTACCGAACACTTCCGTCCCCTCAATACAAAATGCAGTTAACATAGCTGCACCGGGCGATATCGTCAATCTCGACTCAGGCACTTTCAACGAGAATGTTATCGTCAGCAATTCAATCTCGCTTATCGGAAGCGGAACGGGTGCTACTATCTTAACACCGACTGTTGCATGCACGGGAGACGGACTTAACATTACCGCTTCAAATGTAAATGTGAGTAATCTTCGGCTCACTAATTTTAATTATGGAATAAGGACTTCTTCTTCCAACACTGATTTATATAATGTTGAAAGCGTCCTTAATTGTCAGTATGGAATTAACGTTGGTAATGGAACAAGCAACCTCTCAATGATCAAGTGCAAGTTCAACAACAATACTGTCGGCGGTTGGAGATCAGGCACGGCAGAGATGGCAACAAACATTTACATGGACAGTTGCGAAGTAAAGAGAAATGGTGTGGGTGCATCTAACGGATTTGGAATTTTTATTGCTGCAACAACACCTGCTGCAAATATCTATGATTCTGTTACTATAAAGAACTCTGACTTCAGAGGCAATCTGAAGAAGGGAATGTATTTTGAAAAACTTCGCAATGCTTTGATTGAGAATGTTAATCTGGACAGCAACGGAACAGATGCAACATATGGATTCAACAACGGTATTGATGTAAATCTTAAGTATGATGCTTACTCTAACATTTCAATCATCAATTGCACAATAACCAATAGTGGTTTTAACGGAACTGCAGTTGACCCTAACAATCCTGCAGCCGTAACGATTAAAGCCAGAGATGATGCTCCGTCATATAGCGCGGACCCTGCATCATTAACGGGAGTTACCTTTAACAATAACTTCGTAAGCGGACCGGTCAACGGTTTGAGATTCGGAGAGTTCAATAAAACAAACAATTCTCCAACCGGAGTAATAGCAATTGAAAACAGCTTTGGCAATGGTTATTCAAACAAAGCAATTGTAAACAAGACTGCCAACACAATAACAGTAAGTTGTAACTGGTATGGCACAACAATTCCAACTGCAGTAGTTGCGTTACATTCAAGCGGTTTGAACTTCCTGCCATACTTAGTAAATGGTACAGACAATGACCTTGGCGCAGCAGGATTCCAGATAGTTCCCGGAAGCTGTACCGGTGCAGGTCCGGTTACTAACCTGACGCAGAATACAAATTATATCGCCATTCAGCCGGCAATTGATGCGGCTAATCCCGGTGATGTGATTGAAGCAAGCGCAGGTACTTACAATGAGAAAGTAACAGTTACAAAATCACTTACGCTTCAAGGCGTTGACCGCACAACTGTTGTTGTTGACGGAACTGGTTTTGTTGCTCCGGCAAAAGGCATCACGATCAACAACGCAATAACAAACGTAACGATTCAGAACCTGACCGTTCAGAACTTTGCCGGATCAGGAGGCAATTCTGACGGAGGCATTTATGCAATCGGCGGAAACAATAATCTGATTGTCAATAATGTCACGATTCAGAACAACTCCAACGGAAGCGGATTCTATGCAAACGGTCCGGTAAATAATGTTCTGCTTGATTCTGTCACGGCTTCAGGACATACGGTCGGAGCAAGAGGTATTGT
>CALEVL010000024.1 GCA_937924675.1 uncultured Ignavibacteria bacterium
CAACAATTTGCTCTTTGCTTTCAACTTTCCCGTCTGAGACGGGCAGGCAACTTTCTTACAGATATCAGACCCGAACTCCTGATCAATTTCAACGAGGCATACATCAAAAATGGAATCACAAGAAATGTAAACAGATTATAACCTTTCATTACTTGCCCTTTAGTCATATTTTGCAAACAAATTATTCATTCTGAAAATTAACA
The DNA here is from genome assembly GCA_937924675.1 of uncultured Ignavibacteria bacterium. Classification (GTDB taxonomy): domain Bacteria; phylum Bacteroidota; class Ignavibacteria; order Tepidaquicellales; family Tepidaquicellaceae; genus JADJAH01. The sequence goes on from CALEVL010000024.1 coordinate 204, forward strand.
CACTATGCCTGAAGGGCATAATCTTTCTAGCTATCCTACTATCTGGCGGCATTATCATTGCTCAAAACAAAGGTAGTATTAAGGGCAAAATCATTGATGAAGAAACCAGAAGTCCTGTTGAAGATGCAATAGTCGAGCTTGTCAACACTTCCAGGAAAACAACTTCAGATGTCAGCGGTGAATTCACTTTTGATGGGTTAGAGTTTGATTCTTATCAGATAAGAGTTTCTTCTGTTGGCTATAATCCGCAGATCAAGTCTGATCTTATCTTATATGCAAGCAAACCACTCGATGTCATATTCGTACTTTCTCCGCAAGGTGTAACAACTGAGCAAATTGATGTTGAAGGTAATTTCTTTCAGCAAAGTGCTGATGTCAATATCAGCTCTATGAATCTTGATTATGAAGAGATCCGCAGAGCTCCCGGTGCAACCGAAGATATTTCTCGAATGCTTCAGTCAGCTCCGGGTGTTGCTATTGGCAATGACCAAAGAAATGATATCATTATCCGCGGCGGTTCGCCTTCAGAGAATCTTATTCTTATAGACGGAATTGAAGTGCCGAACATAAATCACTTCGGAACTGACGGATCAACAAGCGGTGCAATAGGTTTCATAAACAATAAATTCATTCTTGAAACAAATCTTCTTACCGGCGGCTTTCCCTCTTTATATGGTGACAGACTTTCCGGAGTAGTAGATATTAGATTCCGGGAAGGAAGCAAAAAAAGTTTCTTCAGTGATATAAATCTCTCTATAGCAGGCTTTGGAGGGCTGTTTGAAGGACCAATCAGCAGCAAGGGCTCTTATCTTTTTTCTGTAAGAAGAAGTTATCTGGAACTCATTAAGAATTCTATCAGACTTACAAGCGTGCCAAACTATTGGGACTTCAATCTGAAAGCAAACTATGACCTTAGCTCGACGGACAAAATAAAAGTAATTGGATTGCTCGGACTTGACAAGATAGATTTTTCAGGAGAATCTGCACAGAACAATCCTTATGGAAATTCTCTGAGCAATCAAAACACACTTGCGACAGGAATCAGCTACACAAAATTATTGCGCAAAGGATATTGGGAAAATGTGATTTCAGATGCTTACTCGGAAAATTTTGTACGACAGATCGACAGCAGAACTGCAGATCCGATATTTGACTACACATCCAACAATAATGAAGTGATATTCAGATCAAGCCTGAATTACATCCTTTCCGGCACATTCACAATCAATACCGGAGTTGGAGGAAAGCTTGCTTCCATCAACAGTGAAACTTATCTCAAAGGCGATACAAACGCAGCAGGATTTGTATATGACACAATTAATGCTGTTGCAAAGTTTGATACTTATAAGTTTTTTGGGCATGTAAATGTTACAGGCAAATTTTTCAATGACCGCCTGACTGCAAATGCAGGTGTGCGTGTTGATTACTTTGAGTACATAAATCTTAAATCGTACTTCTCACCCCGAGCCGGAGTTTCATACAAGTTGACTCCTGTTACAAATCTGAATCTTGCAACCGGCATATATTATCAGTCTCCTGAATACCTCTGGCTAAGTACTGATGTCAGAAATAAGAATCTCAACTCGATAAGATCCACACACTTTATTGCAGGTGTTGAGCATTACTTTGCAGTTGACCTGAAAGCAACATTCGAGGCATACTATAAGGAATACAAGGATTATGCTGTGTGGAAGGACATACCTACTTATATACTGATTGACGGAGGCGCAGACTTTGGCCCTAATATTGTGGGCGAAGCCGTGAGTGCAGGAAAAGGAATTGTAAAAGGAATTGATTTCACACTGCAGAAAAAACTTTCGGGATACGGTCTGTATGGTTTGATCAATTACTCGTACATACATTCAGGATTTTCAGCTATTGAAGGCGGCATAAAACCGGGCGCATACGATCCCGGACATCAGTTCACTTTAATTGCAGGATTCCAATTCAGAAATGGATGGCTTATTGGCGGCAAGTTTAAATACAACGGAGGAAGACCATACACACCGCTTGATGAAGATGCATCATTGGCTGTAAACAGAGCCGTATTTGCAACAACTGACTTCAACAGTTCCCGCTATCCGTATTATATGAGGATTGACCTGAGAGTAGATAAGAAAATTGACTTCAGCAAAGCCAGTCTGGTTGCTTACCTGGAGTTGCAAAATGTTCTTGATCGCGAGAATGTTTACAGGTATTACTGGGACGATTTTGAAAGGGAACCGGCAACTGTCTATCAGTGGGCATTCTTTCCGGTTGGAGGAATCAGCGTTCAGTTCTGAATTAGTTTTCCTGTAAAGGATTTGGAGACAAGTCAGTCGAAGTAATTGTAGATTGCAATAATTGCAACAATCAGAATGACAATATACAGTGTTACGAGAAATGAATTCCGTAATTGTTTTTTTCTGATCTGCCGTCTTTCGTAGGATACATAGCTCTTGGAATAATCTCCTGCATATGGATCCCATTTGTAGTGCTTTTTTACTTTATCTATATCCATTGTGTCTTATTGTGTTAAGATAACGATTCAGAAAAAGAGAATCTAAGTAAACTTCGATTCCACAAGCGGAACTACTTCTTTTCTCTTTCAAAATCATCACGATAGTACTCCTGAAGACTTCTTACCTCTGATTTCCCTTTTTTTATCATTGCAATTCCTTCTGCAAATGAGCTCGCAGCAGAGAGAGTTGTGATAAAAGGAATCTTATACTGGACAGCAGTCCAGCCAATGGCGTATTCATCAAACCTTGACTCAAAACCAAGCGGTGTATTTATAACAATATTAATATCACTATTCTTAATCCTGTCCACTACGTTTGGCCTTCCCTCATTGACCTTAAAAACCGGTTCGGCAGAAATTCCGTTATCGTTTAGAAACTTTGCGGTTCCCGTTGTTGCAATCACGCCAAATCCTAGTTCTACATACTTTCTAATTATTTCAACTGTCTTCTTCTTCTTGTCATTTTCATTCACACTGATGAAAATATTTCCGCTTGTTGGTACGGGGGAACCGGTTGATTCCTGTGCCTTTGCCATTGCTTCTCCAAAGGTTGTAGCAATTCCCATCACTTCACCGGTTGATCTCATCTCCGGACCGAGAAACATCTTTACTTTCGGAAATTTTTGAAACGGGAATATTGATTCTTTCACACCAATATAGCCGATGTCCTCAAAGTTCTTCAACTTGAATTCCTTCAGCTTCCTTCCTGCAATTACCTTTGCCGCAATTTTTACAACAGGAACACCAGTTGTCTTACTAACAAACGGAACCGTTCGTGAGGCTCGGGGATTTGCTTCAAGTACATATACAATTTTTTCCTTCACGGCAAATTGTATGTTTATCAATCCTATAACTTTCAGCTCAAGAGCAATCATCTTAGTAAAATCCTTGATCTGCTTCAGGTTTTTCGGATTGACCGAGATTGGTGGAAGTATGGAAGTACTGTCACCTGAATGAATTCCGGCTTCTTCAATATGCTGCATTATTCCTGCTATGTATACATCTTCACCGTCACAAATTGCATCAACATCTATCTCCCTTGCTTCTTCAAGAAATTTATCTATCAGTACCGGGTAATCCTTTGAAATCTCAATGTCCTCTTCAAAAAACTTTCGAACCTGGGTGTCATCATACACAATTCTCATAGCTCTGCCTCCAAGCACATACGAGGGACGCAATAAAACAGGATATCCAATCTTTCTGGCAATCTTCTTTGCAGAGTCATAATCCAGAGCAGTTCCATACTCAGGTTTTGGAATACCAAGCTTATCGAGAAGTTTTCCGAATTTTTTCCGGTCCTCCGCAACATCAATATTTTCTGAAGATGTACCCAGGATCTTCAGTCCGTTCTTTTCCAGTTCTTTAGATATTTTTAAAGGCGTCTGACCGCCAAAACTCACTATAATGCCTTTGATTCTTTTCTCAATGCGTGCAATGTTAAGCACATCTTCGGGAGTTAGAGGCTCAAAGTAAAGTTTATCAGTAATATCGTAATCAGTTGACACAGTCTCCGGATTGCAATTTATCATGATGGTTTCATAACCTTCTTCTCTGAGAGACTTAACACATCTTACACAGCAATAATCAAACTCAATTCCTTGACCGATCCTGTTCGGACCGCCCCCGAGAATTATGATCTTTTCTCTATCGGATGATATGCTCTCATTATATTTTTCATATGTTGAATAGTGATAAGGAGTACTTGCTTCAAATTCTGCAGCGCAAGTGTCAACTGTTTTGTAAACCGGATATATGTCATGCGTTTCACGAAACTTTCTGATTCTTTTCTCACTTGTTCCAAGCATGTGAGCTACTTGCTTGTCGGAAAATCCGAGTCTTTTTGCCTTTAGCAAAACTTCCTTTGTCAGTTTCTTCTTGTTCATGATATGAATTGATCTCTCACATAAAAAAAGAACTCACCGTGCTTTAGGGCACAATGAGTCCGGTTCAATATCGTTATTATTATTCTTTTCAGACTTCGGCTCTTATCTTTTCTCCTGCAACAATTCCTTGCTTTCCGACAACTTCATAATCATAGCCGTTAAGTTCCGGAATTGTTGAGCAAAGTTCTTCAAATATTTCTTCAGAATTTTCAAATGCGAATTCATGACCCATTGCTTTGGCAATCAACTTTATGATCTTCCAGCCCGGTCTTGAATTGTACTTCATTCCATGTGTCCATCTGTCATTATGTGCACCAAACTTGTCGAGTCTTGACATGGAAAATTCACCAAGTAGTCTCTCCTGATCAAGCGTTGCAACTGCCGGACGAATTCTTTGAATCCTGTTTGCAAAATTTACAAATGTACCATTGATCTCAGCATAAGTTGACAACGGAAGTATCACTCCAGCTGTTGAAGAATGACTGTTTCTTCCCGAGATCATCTGAATACTTATGCCGGAATTGTTAAGGATGCTATCTGAACCGGGTAATCTGACAAGATCATCGTTGAGAATTAACACGGCTCTGATCTTACCTGAACTGAGCCTGTCTAAAGTTTCCTTTGTGAATGCTGAAATGCCAAGAAGTTTCAGACCATTTGCATTTGGTGTCTTGTCTGACCTCTTAAAGAGATCATCTCCAAAGCTTTCATCAATATTGGGAATATAGAACAGATCTGTTCTGCCAAAAACTGTTTGAGCAAATTTCTTCAGCGCATAATTGTCTTCAAGCGTTGAATATGGTGATGCAGCAAACATTACTTCATCAGGATTCAGGTCTTTCAATATTGAAGCTGATTTTGATAATGCCTCGTCCCAGTTGACTTCTATCAAATCATCTTTTTCCATTGAATCACTTTCATATTTTATCATCGGTGACTTGTATCTGTAAGACTCATCATTAATATGATCAATTGTGTTAAGTCGTCCCCAATCGCAAAGCCAGTAATCATTTACATTCAGATTCTCTCTCGGCTCTATTCTGAGTATTTCATTGTTTCTTACTCCCATAATGCTGTTGCATCCTCTTGCACAGCCGGGACATACCGTATCCGTAAACGACATATCCCATACTCGTGATCGGAATCTGAAATGCTTTGACGTAAGCGCACCTACGGGACATATCTCAATCACGTTCATTGAATACGGATTATCCAACTCTTCACCGGGAAATGTTTCTATTGTAACATGATCACCGCGCTGAACAAATGTCAGTTCAGGATCTTTGGCTATCTCTTCACAAAACCTTATACATCTTGAACAGCTGATGCATCTCTCCTGATCAAACAAAACATTAGGACCGAGTGAAACACGTTTATCTTTTTCATTCTTCGTCTCATCAAATCTTGAAATACCAACACTGTATTTGTATGCATAATCCTGAAGTTTACACTCTCCTGCTTCATCACAGATCGGACAGTCTAGCGGATGGTTAATCAGAAGAAACTCCATCACTGCATTTTGTGCGTGAATTGTCTTTTCAGATTTTGTATGAACTATCATACCTTCTGTTGCCGGAGTTGAACAAGCGATTGCAAGTTTCGGCATCTTTTCAATCTCAACAAGGCAAATTCTGCAATTGCCCGATACTGACATTCCAGGATGCCAGCAAAAATGTGGGATTTCTATGCCTGCATCTTTTGCCGCCTGAATGATTGTCTGTCCTGGTTTAAACTCTATATCCCTATTATCTACTGTTATTTTAGGCATCTGTTGATCAAAAATTTGGCTCAAATTACTTGTAATTTTTGCCTTTATCAATTCAGTTTATTTATTCAGGTTATCGAAATTTCTCTGAACTCTCTATGAATACAAAAAAGGTTCTGATAATGTCGGAAGATAAAGATATTATGGGAATTGTCAGAATATCAGCATTAACACTCACAAAACTGAATTGTCAGATCAGTGTTATGGAAGAACACAGCAGCGAGGGTGTGATAAAAAACTCGGAATCTCCTGATCTCAGTCTAATAATTATCGACTGTGATAAGAATCATTCCGAATCTGCTTCTTTGATAAGTGAAGTACGAAAACAAGAAGGATCAGCAAAGAAAAAAATTCTGCTGATCCATAGCGATAAAATCGATAAGAATCCATTCTTCATTGCCGGCTGTGACAGCATAATGAAAAAGGATGAATTCAAGAGGGTCGTCAACAACATCCTCGTGATGTAAATAGTAGGTCTTAGCTACATAACCGGAATTCCCTAACTGCGAACAGAAAAATGTCTTGCCTCAGGATTTAGATTTAGCAACAGGCAAGAGAATAATTCCAATCAGACAAAACGCCTAAAGATTAAAACATTTCAAGCTGTCTTCAGACAGTTTTGAACCGACGCATAATTAGTCTTCCAATTCATAGTCTTCAACCGGCGGAACAAACCCCGGCGGCATAGCTCCAGGTCTTTCGAGGAACTTTACATTCTTCGCAATATCTTCACCCATTTGATTCTTTTCAATCGTGAATTCAACTCTGTCTCCAACCTGGAGTTCGTTGAAATCAGTGTCTTTGCAATAAGAATAATGGAAGAAAAGATTGTTGGGAGGATACTTGATGAAACCGAAACCATTCTTGATGCTCAGTATTTCCCCTGTGTCAGACATGCCAACATTTCCGTTTACAATTGGGAAAGGCGACATGGAAGGAGCCGGCATTATCCTTGGTACAGGTTTTTTGTGTTCATACTGAACAAAAAGATTGTTTACTATCGGATCATTCTTTCTTATCCTGTTATCAATCAGCTCATGCATTGCGATAGGATAACTAACTTCCTCAAGCAGATCCTGCGAAGTACGTGTTACAATCTTCTGGCCGGTGTCAGTCATGTACTCGAAGTCCCAACTGAGTAACATCACTCTGGTTCCAATGGAATTAAGCTTTCTGGCAAGCGGCACATAATCTCCGTCGGATGCAATCAAAACCAAAACATTGTAATGCTTGTAGAATGAAAGCTCGAAAGCTTCAAGAGCAAGCCAAACATCAATTCCCTTTTCAAGCTTGATTCCTTCAGCAGTTGATTTGACAGGTAAGTAATGCGTAATGACACCCTCCGACATGAGAATATCATCAAACACTCTGTCCCAGTAAAGCGTGTCTCCCCTTTGGCTTGCGTCAGCTGCACTCAACCTTCCTCTGAAGTAATGGCTGTCAACAATCTGGCAAAGCCGTGTATCGTTAGATTCTTCCTGAGCGACCTGATAACGGATGAATTCATGAAGTCCCGAAATGCTAAGCCTTCGGTGCCTCTGGTGACCGTAAGCATAGTAATTACTCACCTGAAGAAAATAATTGCCATCATAGAATACACCGATTCGCACTAACTTGTCTTGCATTTTTCTCCTCTTTCTATCTAATTTATAGATATTATGTTTTAAAATCCCGGAAATATATACAGAAACCCTTTTTCAAATAATATTTCCGGTTATTTCAACTTTTAAAGCTTCATATCGATAAAGACATGCTGCTGCAATATCAAATGATCCCGGACACTTGTAAGTTACGGGATTAATTCCTGAGCGAAATTTTGGGTTTGTGTAAATTAGCAATCCTAATTCGTTTTAACAATAGTAGAATCTACAAGTAGCAGATTTTTCATGAAAGACCGGTTTTTATGTGTGAGAGTCCTATAGGTAATTTCTACTATTCGTTATGAGCATGTATTTATTTGAAGTCCTGTTTAATATGCATCCTTTTGTCGCTACATGAGCATCTTATGCCAACTGCATCTAATATAATCAGTAAATCTTCTTAAAGAAGCATATATTGCATTGCTTTAGCGTCAATATTGAACTATTTTCACAAACAGTTTTAAGAAAAAAACCACTTAAATTTTCATGCCTTCAATAGATTTAGTTCACGCCAGAGAGATATTAGACTCAAGAGGAAATCCGACAATAGAAGTTGATGTTATTCTTGAAGACGGTACAATCGGAAGAGCTGCCGTACCTTCAGGAGCATCTACAGGCGAAAGAGAAGCCGTTGAACTTCGTGACGGGGACAAGAAAAGATATCTCGGCAAAGGTGTCCGTAAAGCAGTTGATAATGTAAACACAATTATCAACAAGAGAATATGCGGACTAAACAGTTTTGATCAGGTCATTCTCGATCAGGTTCTTGTAAAACTTGATGGAACAAAGAACAAATCCAAACTCGGCGCAAATGCATTGCTTGGTGTATCGCTTGCCAATGCTCATGCTACCGCAAACTACTTAAACATGCCTCTCTATAGCTACATTGGAGGAGTGAATGCAAAGACTTTGCCTGTACCTATGATGAATATTATCAACGGCGGAAAACACGCAGATAATACTGTGGACTTTCAGGAGTTTATGATCATTCCTGCAGGTGCCAAATCATTTGCCGAAGCTCTGCGATGCGGTGCCGAGATCTTTCATGCGCTGCGCAATGTTCTTCACAAGAAAAATTATAACACTAACGTCGGAGACGAAGGTGGATTTGCTCCAAGCCTTAAGTCAAATGAAGAAGCTATTGATGTGATCCTTGATGCAATCAATGCAGCTGGTTACTCTGCAGGCAAAGATGTTTTTTTAGGATTGGATGTAGCCTCGAGTGAAATGTGGAAGAAAGGCAAATATGAGTTTTATAAGTCGCACTTGCCTGACAAGTCGCCCGAGCAAATGGTTAAGCTCTATGAAAAGCTTGTAAAGGATTATCCTATAATTAGTATTGAGGATGGTATGGCTGAGAATGACTGGGACGGATGGAAGATGATCACGGACGCATTGGGCAAAAAAATTCAGATTGTTGGTGATGACCTGTTTGTAACAAATACGGAAATTCTTCAGAAGGGAATTGATAAGAAGATCGGAAACTCGATTCTTATCAAAGTCAATCAGATAGGAACATTGACTGAAACTCTCAATGCAATAGAGCTTGCAAAGACTCACGGATATACAAACGTTATCAGCCACAGAAGCGGCGAAACTGAAGACACCACAATTTCCGATATTGCCGTTGCAACAAATGCCGGTCAGATCAAGACAGGTTCTCTTTCAAGAACAGACAGGATTGCTAAATACAACCGGTTATTAAGAATTGAAGAAGAACTTGGCAGTGCCGCAATTTACGCAGGCAAAAATGCATTTTACAATATTCATTAACATTTGATTTTTTAAATGAAACTTTCACAGTTTAAGTACCCGATTCCAAAAAATCTGATCGCAAAAGTTCCGAAATCTCCGAGAGATGCCTGTAAGCTTATGGTTGTAAGTCGCGATACCGGAGAACTTACTTCGCACAAGTTCAAAGATGTAATTAATTACATGGATGAAGGTGACGTGCTTGTTCTGAATGACTCAAAAGTTTTTAACGCTAGACTTTACGGAACCAAGGAAAAGACCAAGGCGAAAATTGAAGTGTTCCTTCTCAGACAATTGTCAACAGAAGAGAATATTTGGGATGTTGTTGTCGATCCTGCCAGAAAGGTCAGAATTGGCAACAGAATTTTCTTCACTAAAAATCTCTACTGCGAAGTAATTGACAACACTACTTCAAGGGGAAGGATTGTTCGTTTCAACTATAACGGTGATTTTTCCAAGTACATAGAAAAATTGGGTAAGACTCCTCTTCCACCGTATATAAAACGCGAGGCTACGGAAAAGGACAAAGAAGATTATCAGACTATCTATGCAGAGAATATCGGATCAGTTGCAGCACCTACTGCCGGACTTCATTTTACAAAAGATCTTCTTAAGAAGATTCAGGCGAAGGGTGTGAAGGTTTGTTATCTTACTTTGCATATCGGACTCGGAACATTCCGTTTGGTTGAGGTTGAAGACCTTTCCAAACACAGAATGGATTCTGAATATTACGAGTTGTCCAAAGAAACCGCAGATATCATTAACGCCTCAATTGCTAAAAGAAAGAAAGTTATTGCTGTTGGAACTTCTGTGGCGCGTGTACTTGAATCAAACGTTATAACTACTAAACATGTTCGCTACGGTAAAGGCTGGACCGACAAGTTCATTCATCCACCGCAATCGCTTCGCATTGTAGATAAACTGATCTCAAACTTCCACATGCCGCAAAGCACTTTGCTTATGCTCGTATGCGCAATGGCTGAAAGAGATCTCATAATGAAAGCATACAAGAAGGCGATCAAGGAAAAGTACAGATTTTACAGTTACGGTGATGCAATGATGATCGTCTGATCAGATTAACCCGATATTAATATTAAAAAGCTCGGCTAGACCGGGCTTTTTTTATATAATTGCTTCTTTGCGAATGCGAGCAATACTGTCTCAAATTCTCAAGCGCCCTGCTTTTCCGCAAACTCCTTGAATTGAATTAGATACTTTTCAGATTCTTTTCTGAATGCTCCTGGCATAAGAAAACCTATGAGCTTCATGAATCCCTTAAACTGGAACTCGTTCTCGTTTATATACCTGGTCTTATTTTCTGAAACCGGCTTGAAGTAATTCTTAACAATATTGAATACCCCCTTAGCTTCGTAAGTGCCGCTGAATTCATCGGGCAGATTCCGCACAGAAATTGTTTCATTCATTTCAATTTCACGCTTGCCCATTTTATACTTCAGCTTGGATTTTGCACCTGGCTGTCCCGGAGTACCGCTTATATGCTCAAAACTGATCAACCCCGGTTGCCAGTGTTTCAAATTGTCCGGGCTGTCAAAGAGTTCTACGACCTTTGCAATAGGTAGATTGATCTCAGTTTCAACTGTGTACTTCATGAGGATTATTTTTCCTCAAAAATACAAAATAACAATTCAATTGTCATTCTTTGAATAGACCTGAGGATCATGAATCTCCATCCAGCTTTCCGGTCTTGCTACCATTGCCCAACCGTATTGTTGATAAAGATCATGAGCTTCCTTTGTCAGAAGAATCCATCTTCTCAATCCCTTGAGCTCCGGATAATTCATTACCTGTTCTAGCAGCCATCTTGCAAGGCCTTGTCCACGATGTTCCTTCAGAATGAACAAATCACCAAGATAGGCGATCGTTGAAAAATCAGAGATTACTCTTGCAAACCCAATCTGTTTGTCATTGTGAAAGACTCCAAAGTTCAGTGAGTTCTCGACTGCCTTCTCTACTCTTTCGAATGGAATGTTCTTGCTCCAGTAAGATTCGTTGGCAAGAAAATCATGAATCATCATCAAGTCCATTTTTGACCTGTCAGTTGTAATGACATAGTCATCTTTCTTTACTGTGATGTTTTCCATAATGTTTTGACTCCACGGCATGATTAATTGAAAAATTATGCCTACGGTTATGCTTGTTACTTTCTCTTACTTGTCCTGTCCTTTTCCTGAAACTTCCATCCTGAATTCCGTCTGCCGGTTCAAATATCACTGAGTCAGTTGAAATGTCCTATCAATACTCGCATTGAACCGTCAATAAGCAGCAAGGTTGAAACAAATCCTCCGACTGCACCGCCAAGGTGTGCTTCATGTCCGATATTTCCAAGTTTGCTTCTCATCCCGTAAATTGAGAATGCAATCCACAGAACAGCGAACAGATATGCCGGCATAGGAATGAAAAATACATACAGCATACTCATAGGAAAAAAGATTATGTATGAAAAGACTATTCCCGATACAGCACCTGATGCGCCAACTGCAACGTACTGAGGATTATTGTAATGAAATATCACTGTCAATATCGATCCGGCAAAGAGACTTATGAAGTATATCAGAAAAAAATTGAGGCTTCCTTCAAATGCCCCGAAACTCTGCACAAAATATGCTTCAAGAAAAGAGCCGAATGTATATAGAGCAAACATATTGAACAAAAGGTGCATGAAGTTTGCATGTATGAATGCTGAAGTGATCATCTGATAGTATCTCTTATCATGAACAATCTGATAGGGCCATTCGGAAAATTTCTGGAAGTAGATAGGGTTGCTGTAAAAAGCCCACAATGAAATAGCTATGTTGGCAAACAGCAGAGTCGTAGTTACGGGAGTTTCAGCTAATAATGTCATTTATACCGGATGCAGAAATTTTATTGTGAGTCGAACTTTCTATGTGTCAAGTTAGCAAAATGTCAACATATGAAAAATGCATTTTGAGATTCACAGATGTCTGCAACAGAGCTGACAAGCGGTAAGAGCATTATTATCTGCAGTTATGACAGCAAAGCCCTGATCATTCCCGGACCTTCGTAAATGAAGCCGGTATAGACTTGAACAAGTGATGCACCAAGTCTCAATTTTTCTTCAAAGTCATTTTTGGTGAAAACACCGCCAACGCCTATTAGATCCGGTGTTTTACCGGATGATGACCTCTTCAGTACATTTAGCTTGGAAAGAATTTCATTTGATTTTCCCGATATGGGTCTTCCGCTGAGACCTCCCGTCTGATCGATGACGGTTGTTAGACCTTGCCTTCCAATCGTAGTGTTAGTGGCGATGATAGCAGTTATGCTGTTCAATGTGCATATATCAAAGACTGATCTGAGAGTTTCTTCACTTACGTCAGGAGCTATCTTAAGGAATATTTCTTTTTCTCTGAGATTGTTTCGCAATGAGATATTCTTATTTAGAGAGGACAGCTCTGAAAGAAGAACAGCAAGATGTTCTTCATCCTGAAGCTGTCGAAGTCCGGGAGTGTTGGGTGATGAGACATTTACAGTAAAATAGTCTGCCACATCATACATCTTCTCAAAGCAAATCAGATAATCACCTACGGCTTTGTCAACAGGAGTTTGCTTATTCTTGCCAATGTTTACACCTATAACGAAGTCATTTCTGAGTTTAGTTCGTGCTTTGATAATATTACTTCTTATAACATCAGCACCGGAATTGTTGAAACCAAGACGGTTGATAAGAGCTGAATCTTTCGGAAGCCGGAAAATACGGGGCTTTTCATTTCCGGGTTGTGGCAGAGGAGTAACCGTTCCCACTTCAACATGGGAAAATCCCAGCGCATCCCAAAACTCTATGGCTACACCGTTCTTGTCAAAACCGGCTGCAAGTCCGAGGCGGTTTCTGAATTTAACTGAGCCTATGCTCACTTCTTCTGAAACTCCCGGTGAATAAGCAGAATGAAAAACAGGATACGTGAATTTCAGATTTGAAGCCAAACCAAGCACTAGCTCATGTGCTTTTTCAGGGTCGATCGAAAACAGGAGTGGCCTTAACATTGACTTATAAGGATTCAAATCAGCTTTTGAAAAAATAAAGCCCCTGAAACATGTCCAGGGGCTTTGGCAATTCATGTGAGAAAATCCGTTCACATACCGGAACGATCCCGCACAAGCGTCTCAAAATAGATTTATTATAAGTCGGAACGGCTGGATTCGAACCAGCGACCTCCAGTTCCCAAAACTGGCGCGATACCGGGCTACGCTACGCTCCGCAAATGCGTATGCAAAGTAGTGAAACAGATCTTTTTATTCAAACCATATATGAAAATCT
>CALEVL010000025.1 GCA_937924675.1 uncultured Ignavibacteria bacterium
CGAAATGACAAAATTTATTGGTTAAGTAATCTGTAAAATGTTTAGCAAACGGAAATGTTGATAATATGTTCTGCATTGTGCGACGACACTCAAATCACAAACCCCATTTGTCATTCCGAGCAACGCGAGGAATCCACATACAGGATAAGAATCATTCCGATTGATTAACACAATAACATTAGAATCCCATACCCCATTTGTCATTCCGAGCAACGCGAGGAATCCACATTCAGCAGAAGAACCAATTCAAACATTCTTGGCTGCACAATCATCTCATTTTCACATTCTTCCGCATTGCCAATACATGTGAATGGATTTCTCGCGTTGCTCGAAATGACAAAATTTATTGGTTAAGTAATCTGTAAAATGTTTAGCAAACGGAAATGTTGATAATATGTTCTGCATTGTGCGACGACACTCAAATCACAAACCTCACCTAACATTTCGCCAAAGCAACTAAGAGTACTTGAGATCATTACTTCATTTTAGAAAATCAAGAAATAAATGTGATGACCAATGTGACTTGAGGAATTGTATACAATTGGAATGAAAAATACACTTGACAGTTTAAATCTCAATTAATACATAGTCTTAACAATTCACAATAATCAAATATAAAAAGGGAGCAACTATGAAGACGAAACTCTTCTTCTTCACCACAGTTCTTGCGTTCCTATGGGCAGCAGCATCCGGATTTTCGCCTAATGACGACAGTCCGAAGTGGAGCCAGGATCCAAGAACAAACATTAGCTTAAATCCTGAAGGAAGGTATATTGAACTTCCGGCAGGGGACAATGCAAATTTTAGTAATGAAGTCAGGCGTATTGGAACTCCGCAAGGTGTATTCAATATCGGACCTAACTTCAGAGTGCACCCCACTACTGCACGCACTCAAAGTGAAACACCAATCACGCGTCACCCTACTAATCCCAATATCATGTTTGCTTCGGCAAATACTTATAATGTCGGCGGAACTACCACATTCAGCTGCGGACATTATGTCACGACTGACGGGGGAGTAACCTGGTTTGGCGATGATACAACAAATTTTAATTTCGGTGATCCCGCACCGATGATAGATCATACCGGCAGATTGCTGATATCTTATATCACGAGCACCGGAGCAATGGGTGCAGCTTATTCAATTAATAATGGCAGCACATGGTCCGGAACTGCTACATTCCCCGGTTCAACAACCAGCTCAGATAAAAATTTGTCTGCTGTTGATGGAACACCAAACAGCGCATATTACGGAAGGGCTTATACAGTTTACACTGAATTCGCAGGTGCCTACGTAAACAGAATAGTTGGAACTTATTCAACAGACGGCGGTGTAACTTGGTCGGCTGTAGTTCCAATTAGTCCGGTACCATCTGCAGGACATCACCATCAAGGTTGCGATGTAGTTGTTGATGTTTACGGTTTCGTCAGAGTTGTTTGGGCAAATTGCACATCAAACGGTCAAAATTCAACAGAGGATTCACTAGGCTGGGCTGAATCAGGAACTGGCGGTGTTTCATGGTCAGATGTATCAAATAGCAAAGTTAATACTAATGGTATAAGGACATCTGATTTGTTAACACCTTCAAATGTTGCTATAAGAGCAAACGGTTTTCCAAGAATTGCTTCAGACAAGACATGCCTGTCATCAGCTGATGATGATTACGTGGTTATGGCAGAGAAAAACTTTGCACCAGCTCTTGATAATGCAGACATCGTATTAATGAAAACTGCTAACGGAGGTTCTTCATGGACAAGAGTTAGAGTAAACCAAAATGCGGCCGGCTCTTATGAATATTTTCCGGCTGTAGATGTTGATGCAACGGGTGCTGTCAATGTCTGTTATTACAGCACCAGAAATTGTCCTACAAATGATTCAGCACAGATTTATCTTTCAAGATCAACTGATGGCGGTGCAACTTTTGTTGATGTACTTGTTTCAGATCACAAATTTAAACCGGTTCCTATTTCCGGACTTGCAACAGGTTATCAGGGAGATTACATCGGTATAACTTCAGGCGCTAACGGAAAGATATTCCCATATTGGTGTGAACAAAATACATCAACAGGCGGCAGATATCAGGCATATACAGCTATGGTTGATATAAGCGTTACCGCTCCTTGTGAAGACTTTTCTTGCGCAAAGGATACCGGAACAACTACAACTCCGGTTATTACAGACAACTTCTTCGAAGAATTTTCAGGAACCAACTATTGGAACAGAAGATCAACTGCAAGCGCTTACGCAATTGGTGCAGGTTCAGCAAGGTTCAATTCATGGAGTGCATCAGGCGGAACAAGTCAGTCATTGGTTTCATATCAGTTTCCTGCAGCCGCTGCAAACACTTATCTGACCTTTGATCACGCTTATGCTCCATGGACAGGCGGGAATGTTGATTCATTGATAATTGAAACATCTTCAAACGGTGGAACAACTTACACAATTCTTCAAAGACTGTGGGGCGGTCTCGGTGCAGCTGCAGGTCCTCTCAATACAGTTTTTGTAGGCGGCGGTCAGTTCACTCCAACCGGCGGACAATGGAGACCAAAAATTTATTTGCTTCCTGCAGGTACAAATAAAATAAAACTTCGTGGCAGAAGCGGATTTGGAAATGACATCTGGCTTGATAATATTTGTGTTCAGGTACTTCCTGTTGCAGTTACCTCCACTGTAGGGCTTGCATCTCAAGGCATGTTTATTCCAACTAATCCATACTGGAGACTTCAGGATACTATAAGAGTATATCTCCACAGAACTGACTTCCCGAATGTTGCAGTTGATTCGGCAATAACTACTATGGGAGGTAACGGTGTATCAAACGGACTCTTATTCTCCAGAGCATTAAATGGAGATTATTATAGAGTAATCAAGCACAGAAACAGCATCAGAACGTGGAGCAATATTGGAGTTGGTTATACAAGAGGTTCTTCTTCACATCACAATTTCATTCAGCCGGATGGACAGGCCTACGGAAATAATCAGGCAATTGTCAGTACAACCCCGCTATACCGTGGTATGTTCAGCGGTGACATTAATAATGATGAATATGTTGACGGATTTGACATGCTTAGAATTGACAATGATGCCGCCAACTTCACGGGCGGTTATGTGATTTCGGATCTTACCGGTGACTTATTTGTTGACG
The DNA here is from genome assembly GCA_937924675.1 of uncultured Ignavibacteria bacterium. Lineage (GTDB taxonomy): Bacteria > Bacteroidota > Ignavibacteria > Tepidaquicellales > Tepidaquicellaceae > JADJAH01. Next base: position 3,147 of record CALEVL010000025.1, read on the forward strand.
GATCAGACTTTGCAATTGCAAATAACAATGCGGCTGATTTTGTTTCAGAAGTTGCGCCTCCGGGAGCAGAGCCGCTCGTTGTTCCAAACATTGCTGATATGGAAGTTCAGCTTGCCAATGAAAGTAATCCGGAACTTAGAACAAAGATCGAAACTGCAATTCGGGTTACAAAGGAAAGTCCTGTTGTTGCTGAGCGCAAAAAGCTCTCTTTAGATGAGTATCTCCTGATGATGAATCCGGATTCGAAACCGTCTAAGCGTTCAAGCAGTGACTCGCGTCAATCAAATAAGACTGATACCAAGACTGTGCCCAATCAGGTTGATAACAGGGCAGGTGAAAAGTAATTAAGAAACATTATTTTAGATCTAAGAGATCGGGAAGATTTATTTCTTCCCGGTCTTTTTTTTTGATAGCAGTGATGAAGAGGCGTGCAAGGATACAATTAGTCTTCTGCCGCGGGCATGTGTCACCCTGAGTTATCGAAGTGTCACCCTGAGCCCATAACAGCGTCACCCTGAGCTTGTCGAAGGGGACGGCAAAGATGTTCGAAACTTATTGCTATCTCCAAAAGTATTTCATCTTAATACTTATGAAACGATATTGCAAAAAACTTAAGTATTAAGTAATAGGCAAATGAAACTACTCATCATTATAGTGATACTATTTGTTGCAAAGATTTCATCTGCAGACTTTGGAGATTCTATTCACATTATCACGCACAATAAGAAACTTGTTGTGACTGATCCATCAAAAGGTTTCAACTCATTCAGCGAATGGGGAGTCTTTCCATCTGCTTCAACTTCATACCGCAAGGCAATTCTAAATATTACTTACGAGTGTCCGGACGGGCTTCATTGCGGAGAATGGGATTATATAGATAACATAATTCTTCGAAGATCCGGCGGGAAAAATGCAGGTACACTTGATTATGAAATTGCAAGAATGATCTCACCTTACGGCTGGAGGTTTGGACCTGACTGGAAATTTTCATGGCATGCAGACATTACAGATTTTGCTTTGCTGCTTCACGACTCTGTTGAGATTGAATTCATTCATACGGGCTATGAAAATGATAAAGACAGAGGTTGGCTCATTACTCTTGATTTCATTCTCATTGAAGGAACTCCCGCAAATGAGATTACGGGAATTAGAAAATTATGGAGTGGCACGTTTCCTTATGGAGATACTATCAAGAGTGTTGAGGATTATCTGACACCGGTTATACTTTTCAAAGGTCAAGATGCAGACATAGCCAGGCTCAAAATTACGCAGACAGGACACGGCATGGATGACCTCGAAAATTGTGCGGAGTTTTGCGCTAAGCACAGGGATATCTTTGTTGACGGAAAACTGCTTGACCGGAAAAAAATCTGGAAAGAATGCGGAGATAATCCGCTGTATCCGCAGGCGGGAACATGGATATTCGACAGAGCCAATTGGTGCCCCGGTGCAATTGTTAATCCTGACAACTATGATATCCGGCTTAACGGAAAAGATTCTGTTATTATAGATGTTAACATGGATGAGTATGTCAATCACAGCAAACCCACTGCAAATTATCACTTCAGTTCCTTTGCTTTGTTCTGCAAAGAACCCTGGGCGGAGAATGATGTGGCAATCGAGGAAATTATTTCTCCCTCCGCATCAGATGAAAATTCCAGATTCAATCCGACATGCTCTAATCCAAACATCGTGATCAAGAACAATGGCAGAAATAATCTGAACAGCGTTGAAGTAATGTATGGTATTGAAGGCGAAATTACTTACACTTATAAATGGAATGGAGACCTCTTGCCTTCGGAATCGCAGAAGATTACATTGCCCGGTATATTCTATTCTTTAGCCGGAGCCGGGAATTTCATTGTTACTCTATCTAATCCTAATGAGATTACAGATGAATATCCTTATGATAATCAACTTGTTTCATCAACTCTTCAGACACCCGTCTATGAAAGATTCATTCTCGCATTTCATACAAACAAAGATTCAGCTTCGACTATTTACAAGATTACTGATGCTGATGGCAACATTGTAAAGGAACTTCAACCGGAATTGCTTTCCGCAAATACTTTGTATCGTGATACCGTTGATCTCCCTCCTGGATGTTATACGCTGGCAGTTACCGACACCGCAGGTGACGGACTCGATTTCTGGTTCAATCCAGACGGGGGGTACGGATATATAAGACTGCTTGATATTGACGGCCGATTGATAAAATCATTTAATTCTGATTTTGGAAGCGGCATCATACATAATTTCATGGTGTCAGATGAATTGCTCACATCATTTACCAGTGAAACTCTTCCGATAGTGAATCCTTTTCCTGTAAGAAATCCCGGAATATTTGTGCTTGATGTTTTTCTTGATGAACCGGAAAATATCACCGTGACAATATTGAGTGAGAAAGGCGAAATAGTTTACGAACAAATATCAGAGAATTTCAAAGAGGGGATAATGGATATTGACATAAGTTCTCAGCCCGACGGATTTTACTTTGTGAAGGTTGTTACAAGCGATGGAACTGTTGAGAAGAAGATAAAGCTAAAGCGGGATGGCTAAGCCAATGTTTATCTTGAACCTGAATTGAGCAAAGTGTTCAAATGGTAAAATATGTCAGCAATGTGTAGAATCCGTTGTTGTGTGAAAACCGATGCATTATTGATTTTTCAATCAGTTCAATCAGGAAATCATGGCAACACCATTCACCCTATAAGAATCATTGAAATAAAAGACTATAAACCGTATATTTACAGCAAATTAAAAGAAAGAGGTAATAACTTTGCTTAAAGTTGTAATTCAGGACGGCGAGTCAATCGATAAGGCTCTCAAAAGATTCAAAAAGAAATATGAAAAATCAGGTTTGCTGAAGGAATTCAGAAGAAGAATGTTCTTCACAAAGCCATCGGTTGAGAAGAAGATGGATAAAGAAAGAGCCATCAGAAAAACTAAGAGAATACTTGCCGAAGAAAACAGCTAAGAGTTGAGTTCATACATTATTTAAACCCATTGTTATGCGTCAATGGGTTTTTTGTTTTTGAAAAACACTATGTGAATGAAAGAACTTATCTCCGCTGAAAAAATATCGAAACGAGTCAAGTCCATTGCCCGTAAGATCAACAAAGACTACAAAGGCAAGAAGCCGATTTTCATAGGCGTACTTAACGGTTCGTTTATACTTATAGCAGACCTGGTGAGGGAAATAAAAGTTGATTGCGAGATTGACTTTGTAAAGCTCTCAAGCTACGGGGACGATAAGATTTCGTCCGGCCAAGTCAAGCTTCTCAAAGAGCTCAACTGCGAGATAAACGGAAGAGATATCATTATTGTAGAGGACATAGTAGATTCGGGGCTGTCTGCAAGTTTCATCCGCAAGTTGGTCCTAAAGGAAAAACCTGCTTCACTTCGTTTTGTAACTCTTCTCTATAAGAAAGATATCTGTAAAATTGATTTTGAGATTGATTATATTGGATTCAACATAGCTAATGAGTTTGTGATTGGCTACGGATTGGATTTTGCACAAAAATACAGGAATTTAAAAGCTGTATATGTGTTAAAGGGGTAAATTTAAATCAGAGCAATCAGAAATGAATAATACGGGTAAGAACACTAATAAGAACGGAGACGACTTCAACTGGAACAGGGTATTTAAAATAGTTCTCGGCTGGAGCGCTATCCTGATCGGATTCTTTCTCATAATGATCTATACCAAAGGTGCTGAAGGGAAATATTCCGAACTAAAATATGATCAGTTCCTGAAATTTGTGAGCGAAAAAAAGATTGAAAGTGCAGTTATAAAGAAAGCCGATAACAGTTACGAATTTCTTGGAAAACTCAAATCACCGGAACCGCTTACGGTAGCAAACCGCGCTGTTACAATCGACAGATTTTCGGTACTTCTTCCTTATTCAAACCTCGATGATAATGTTTTGAAGGCATGGAATGAAGCCGGTATTCAATACAGCATTGAAAAAGATGACGGCGGATGGCTCGCACCTTTTCTCGGTGCTTTGCCGTGGATCCTTATTATAGTATTCTGGATAGTTATCATGAGAAGGATGCAAGCAGGCGCAGGCGGTTCAAAGAACATTTTTTCTTTCGGAAAGTCTAAAGCTAAGTTGCTTAGCGAATCTGCTACAAAGGTTACATTTCAGGATGTGGCGGGCGCTGATGAAGCTAAGGAAGAGTTATCAGAAATCATAGAGTTTCTGAAAACTCCGGCAAAGTTTCAGAAGCTTGGGGGAAAAATACCAAGAGGTGTGCTTCTGCTCGGCCCCCCGGGAACAGGTAAAACATTGCTTGCAAGAGCTGTTGCAGGTGAAGCAGGTGTTCCGTTCTTTTCTATCAGCGGTGCGGATTTTGTCGAGATGTTTGTTGGAGTTGGTGCATCCAGAGTTCGCGACCTGTTTGAACAAGGCAAGAAGAATGCTCCATGCATAATTTTCATAGACGAGATCGATGCTGTAGGAAGACACCGCGGAGCTGGACTCGGCGGCGGACATGATGAGAGAGAACAGACTCTTAATCAGCTTCTTATAGAAATGGATGGATTTGAACAGAATAACGGAGTGATAATAATTGCAGCAACCAACCGTCCGGACATACTGGATCCTGCATTGCTTAGACCCGGAAGATTTGACAGACAGGTTGTAGTTGACAGGCCTGATGTAAAAGGCCGAGAAGGAATATTAAGAGTTCATACGAGAAGAACTCCGCTTTCAAAGGATGTTACAATTGATGTAATTGCAAAAGGTACTCCCGGATTTTCGGGAGCAGACCTTGCTAACCTTGTCAATGAAGCGGCATTGCTTGCAGCCAGAAGAAATTCTGAAATGGTGACGATGCGCGATTTTGAAGATGCCAAAGACAAGGTTATGATGGGTACTGCGAGAAAGAGTCTCATTATTTCCGACAGGGAAAAGAAAACCACGGCATATCATGAAAGTGGACACGTAATAGTTGCAAAGATGATACCTGAAGCAGATCCGGTTCACAAGGTTACTATAATTCCAAGAGGAAGAGCACTCGGAGTTACAACTTATCTTCCAATGGATGAGAAGCACACATACTCAAAGGAACATCTCGAAGCGATGATCGCGTATGCCATGGGCGGACGTGCAGCAGAAAAGCTGATCTTCAACGAATATACTACCGGCGCTTCAAATGACATAGAAAGAGCAACAAGTATGGCAAGGAAGATGGTTTGCGAATTTGGAATGAGCGAAAAGCTCGGGCCAATTGCGTATGGACAGAAGCAGGAAGAAATTTTCCTCGGCCGTGAGATTCATCAGCATAAGGATTACAGCGAAACAACACAGATCCTGATTGATGAAGAATTGAAAAGAGTAGTACAGTCCGGCATGGAGAGAGCAGAAAAATTACTTTTTGAAAATATTGACAAGCTTCATAAGATGTCTGATGCTCTGCTAGAAAGAGAAATTCTTGATTCTGTTGAGATTGATATGCTGATGAGAGGCGAAGAACTGCCTCCGTTTGTAAAATCAGAAACAGGGAAACCGGTCGCCGCTGAAATGGAAGTTCAGAAGGAAAAAGAGAAGAAGGTTAAAGGCGACAACTACGCTCCTGGAGATGTTGCACTTGCAAATTAATTGTTCTGATAAGTTCTCTAAAGGCGAGTATTCACTCGCTTTTTTTTTGTTCAAGCGAAAATCAGCATGAATAATATTCAGAGCATAAAGAATGAATCGATAAGGAAATCAATTCACCTGTTTTCGTCTGTCGTTCCATTTTCGTATTACTTCATTCCAAGAGAGATTGAAATTGTCCTGCTTTCAGTCATGCTTATCCTTATGCTTTCTATCGATATTGGCAGGGCAAGATCCAAACCGGTCAGAGATCTTTATGACAAGTACCTTGGCAATATTCTTCGCCATCATGAAACAGAGGCAGGCGGATTCAAACTGACGGGTGGATCATACATTGTTCTTGCCTTTTTACTCTGCGCAGTATTGTTTCCAAAACCACTTGCAATAACTGCAATGTTCATTGTAATTTTCTGCGATTCTATGGCGGCAATTATCGGAATTCTTTTCGGGAAACACCGGATAACTAAAGACAAGACAATGGAAGGCAGTCTGGCATTTTTGTTAACCGGTTTGCTCATTGTGTTGCTTAGTCCGAAATTAACGGATACTCCCATTGAAATTTATGTGGCGGTGGCAAGTGTTTTGCTTACAACAATTGTTGAGCTTTTGCCTATAAAAGTGGATGATAACATAATCATCCCGATGTTCTTTGGGGCAGTTTATTTAATACTTTTAAAAATCTTTATTCCATAAAAATGTCTCTACGATGCGGAATTGTGGGACTGCCAAATGTGGGCAAGTCCACTCTGTTCAATGCACTAACTTCTTCACGAAATGCTGAAGCAGCAAACTATCCTTTTTGTACAATTGATCCCAATGTCGGTATGGTGATTGTCCCGGATGAAAGAATGGACAAACTTGCTGAGATCAATAAGCCGAAAAAGATAATACCTGCTACTATGGAATTTGTCGATATTGCAGGGCTGGTGAAAGGAGCTTCAAAAGGAGAAGGACTTGGCAATCAGTTTCTCTCACACATCAGAGAAGTTGATGCAATCGTTCATTTGGTCAGATGCTTTGAAAATGACAATGTGATTCATGTCGAGGAAAAAATTGACCCTGCACGGGATATTGAAATCATTGAGTATGAGCTAATCCTTAAGGACCTTGATACCATCGAAAAGCGGCTAGACAGATCCTCGAAGAACCTGAAGACAGGAGACAAGAGGATAAAACTTGAAGTCGAGACTCTTAGTAACCTTAAAACTCATTTACTTACATCACGACTAGCAAAGTATTTCACAGATACGTTAAATCCTGAAGAAAAGCAGGTTGTTGATGAATTGCATCTTTTGACTGACAAGCCGGTAATCTATGTTGCAAACGTTGATGATGAAAATCTCAAGGGCAATGAGTATTCGGAAATTGTTAGGTCAATTGCAGATAAGGAGAAGGCACAGTTTCTGATTCTGTCAGTTGAGGTCGAAGCTGAAATCGCTCAGCTTGAATCAAAGGAAGAGAAAGCGGAATTTCTTTTAGCCCTTGAATTGGAAAACTCAGGTTTGAACAGACTGATTCATAAAGGATATGAATTGCTTGACCTAATCACATTTTTTACTGCAGGTGAGAAGGAAGTTCATGCATGGCCAATACATAAGGGCTGCAAAGCACCTCAGGCTGCAGGTGAGATTCATACTGATTTTGAAAAGGGATTTATAAGAGCTGAAATTATGAAGTATAAAGATTTTGCGGAGCTTAGGTCAGAGGCTGCTGTAAAAGAAAAGGGACTTCTGAAAATAGAAGGAAAGGACTATGTCGTTGAAGACGGTGACATAGTTCACTTCAGATTCAATGTCTGATCAGTTTATACCAAGCAATCGCAAACCATTTACTGTTATGAATGCCATTATGTAAGCAATGCCGGTAAACATTACAAGTTGTATTGCCGGCATCTTCCAGCTTCCGGTTTCCTTCCTGACAATTGCAATCGTTGATATGCATTGCAAAGCAAAGACAAAGAATACTATGAGTCCTGCAGAAGTGGCAATTGTGAACAACTTCTGGTCCGTGCCGTCAATTGTCGCATTTTTCATCGCCTGCAGCAATGAACTCTGCATATCATCTCCTGTATCAGTGACCCTGAATGTCAGTGCCAAAGAGCTCACAAAGACCTCACGTGCTGCAAGCGTAGCAACCAGGGATACCCCAACTCTCCAATCCAATCCAATCGGTTTCAATACCGGCTCAAGAAATTGCCCGAATGTGGATGCGTAAGATGTTGCTATCCTTTCTGAGTTTATCAGTTCTGATACTTCATCTTCCTGTTTTCCTTCAGTGTCGATTTGAGGACTGTGATTAGGAAAGTAAGTAAGAAACCATAATATAATTGATAAATAAAGTATGATCGGTCCGGCTTTCTTTACATACTGCATTGCATTTGACAGTGTCTTGGCAACTACAACATTGAATTTAGGTTTTCTGTAAGCAGGCAGCTCCAGAATGAAAGAAGAGTGTCCGGAATCTCCGCTCAGTTTATTGCTGAACTTATTGACAATCGAAGCGATGACAAGAGAACTGGCTATGCTGAAAATGTAGATTGCAGTCATCGCGATTCCACCAAGCCAAGGTGTTTCCGGTGGGAAAAGAAATGCGATCAGCAATGCATAAACCGGAAGTCTTGCGCTGCAACTCATAAGCGGTACTATGAATATTGTGAGAAATCTCTCACGCTTGTTTGTAATTGTTCTCGTTGCCATAATAGCAGGGATGGCGCAAGCAAAACCCGACAGCATCGGAACAAATGATTTTCCGTTAAGCCCAATTTTTGACAATGGCTTGTCAACGATCATTGCGCCCCTTGCCAGATAACCGCTGTCTTCAAGCAAACCGAGAATGAGAAACAGCAGTACTATTTGCGGTAGAAACACAAGCACAGATCCAACTCCGCTGATAATACCGCTTGAGACCAGATTACCATACCATGTATTTCCGAGAGCCGCTACAGCCAGATCCGATGCAATTGTGAATCCTTCATTCACTAAATCCATCAAAGGAGAAGCTAACCAGAATATTAATGTGAAAGTTATTGACATTACAACGGCAAATATTGTCAATCCCCAGAACTTGTGCAGCAGGATTTTGTCAAGTGCAAGTGTATTTTGATCAGGCCTGTTCTGCGTATTTGAAGGATTAAGTACTACAAGTTTCTCATTTATCTTCGCCAGATTTACTGCCTTATTGTTATCATCAGAGTTTCTGGAATACAAGACTTCCTTTTCAATGCTCTCAATTTCTCTGTATGCTTCCAGTAAACTATCTTTACGCTTGTTATGTGGAAGTCTGAGAAGATTTATCTCCCTGCCTGATTGCTCATTAATTATGTTCTCATTGATTGATTTCAAAAGCTTGTCGATACCGCCACCGGTCTTTCCATCGATTGATACAACACTGCATCCAAGCATTTCACTCAATCGCTTCTCGGAAATATCAAAACCCTTTTTATGCAAAATGTCTTTCATTGTCAGAGCCACAATAACATTGAATCCGGAATCTTTCAATTGCTTTACGAGTAGGAGGTGTCTTGAAAGTTGACTGCTGTCAACTGTTACAATTATCAGATCCGGAGTGCCGAACTCCGGATGAGAATGCAGAGAATTTACCGAGATCTTCTCGTCAGGCGAAGAGGGGATCAGGCTGATTATTCCCGGTGAATCAAGAATGTTAGCATCGATTGCATGCTTACTGAGTATCTTTGAGATAGAATACTCCACTGTTGAGCCCGGATAATTAACAGTCTTGTAGTTTTTCCCGCTCAGAAAATTGAACAGTGTAGTCTTGCCTGAGTTTGGCTGACCGACCAGACTTATTAGCGGTGTCTTTTTTTCCGTTACATTTATTTTTTGATCAGTATGCATGATGCTTCATTTTTTCTGATTGCAACAATAGTCCCTCTTATTGAAAATGCCATTGGATCACTGAATACCGCGCCGCTGATGTATTCAATCTCCTGTCCCGGAGTAAATCCAACTTCAAGAATCCTGTGAGCTGAAGGATGATCGTTATTGACATCCTTTATTATGGCTTTCTCGCCGGGCTTAAGTTCGGCAGCTGTTTTCATTATCATTATTAAGACTTAATCCAAGTAAGAGTTCAAAGTTAAAGGGTAGTGGCTTCTTTATACTTACAGCTTTCCTGATTCTTACATCTGGCGAAGACCTGAAATGTATGATCCACATTTGTGAGGTTATTCTCTTTGCAGATCTTACTTTGAATTTTCTCTATGACCGGATTCTCAAACTCGATGATCTTATTGCATAAGGTGCAGATCAGATGATAGTGCATCTTTCTTCCAATCTTCGTTTCATATCGGGTTCTGTCACCTTTGAAATTATGTTTGGTAAGAATACCACACTCATTCATGAGTTCAAGGGTCTTGTAAACTGTTGCCCTTGAAACATTTACATATTCATTCTTCATCTTTAGATACAGTTCATCCGCATCAAAGTGACCGCTGATCTTTAGTGCGGCGTCAAGTATCAGAAAACGCTCGTTCGTAATCCTATGAGCTTTTTTCTTAAGATACTCCACAAATGTCTTTTTAATGTTGTCACTCATAAATTGTTTGTCGGCAAATTTAAGTGATTATACTGTGTCTTAAACTCCATTAATTACTTTGTCCAAAATTTCCATACCTTCGTCAATTTCACCCTTTGTGATGTTAACTGCAGGACGGAACCTCATGGATTTCTCACCTGAGCCAAGTATAAGCAGTCCGCTGTTCATTGCGTTCGCTGTAACTTTGTTTCTCATTTCTGTATCCTTACAATCAAATGCACAGAAGAGTCCGAGTCCTCGTCCGTTAGAAAGTTTGTCCGGGTATTTGTTGATGAGGCCGTAAATACTGTCAAGAAGATATTGTCCATTCAATGCGCAGTTGTCAACAAGATTTTCTTCATCTATTATCTCCAAGATCTTTGTGAATCTTTTCATGTCAACCATGTTGCCGCCCCAGGTTGAATTTATTCTGCTTGGCTTCCTGAATACATTCTCATCAATATCGTCAACTCTGCCAGTTGATAATATGCCGCAAACCTGAGTTTTTTTTCCGAAAGAAATTATATCCGGCTGAACATAGTGCATGTGTGCCCACCACTTTCCGGTCATTGCTATGCCGGTCTGAACTTCATCAAAAATCAAAAGCATTTCATTCTCATCGCATAACTTCCTGAGTGTCTGAAAGAATTCCTTTCTGAAATGATTGTCACCGCCTTCGCCCTGTATCGGCTCAAGTATGATGCATGCGATATCATCCTTATTCTGTGCAAGTGCATTCATAATCTGCTCAACAGCAGCTTCTTCTGCTTTAATCACTGCCGCTAAATTTTCGTCATTCAAAGGGAATGTAACTTTTGGATTATCAATTCTTGGCCAGTCAAACTTTGGATAATACATGACCTTTGTCGGATCAGTATTTGTAAGAGACATTGTATATCCGCTTCTGCCATGAAATGCCTGCCTGAAATGTATTACCTGATGACCTTTCTCTTCTTTGTAACCTTTTTCAAAATTCTTCCTCACCTTCCAGTCAAATGCAACCTTCAGTGCATTCTCTACAGCGAGTGCACCACCCTCTATAAAGAAACTATATTTAAAATAAGACGGTACCGCAATCTCAAAAAACTTGGAAACAAATTCCGCTTGCACTTCAGTATATATGTCAGAAAGCGATGGCTTGTTAACGGCTACTTTCCCAATCTCTCTTATGAATTGCTCATTGTCGAGTTTAGGGTGATTCATTCCAAGCGGGTGCGAGGCAACATATGTGAAGAAGTCAAGATAGCGTTTTCCGGTCTTGGCATCATGTATGTATGAACCTGTTGACTTGTTTAGATCTACAGTTACATCAAATCCATCAACTAGCATATACTTTCTAAGAACATCCTGAACATTCCCGGAATGTACTTCTTCCGACTGTTGATTGACCTGAAGTGTTACAGGATCAAGAGTCTTTGTTTGTGTTAAGGTGGTCATGCTGCACTCCTGCGTTTTGATTTATTATAATCTTTGAATGTCGCCCATCAATACGGGCCTCTCTTTTTGCATTATCAGAAACTTTGTGAAATCATCAACTATCTTCCTTCTTACAATGAATATCAATCCAATCCCAAGATTAAATGTCCTGCGCATATCTTCTTCCGGAACATTTCCCTCTGCTCTTATCAATTGAAATATCGGATCAGGTCTCCAGGCATTCCAATCGATGGATATTGACAATTCATCCGGCACCACGCGGCTTGTGTTTCCAACAATGCCTCCGCCTGTAATATGTGAGATTGAGCTTATCTTGAACCGCTTCAGACTTTCCTGAATTATTCCCAAATAAGAACGGTGAACACGAAGCAGTTCCTTTCCCAATGTGTTTTTAAGTCCTGAATATTTTCTCTTTAAGTTTTCACCAGTTCCAAAAATTTTTCTGACCAATGAATATCCGTTTGTATGAAGTCCGTTCGAACGAAGTCCTATTAGCCGGTCACCTGCCTTTACTTTTACTGAACTCAGTATCTTACTCTTATCAACTACTCCTGTTATAGATCCTGCAAGATCAAAATCATTCCCGGAATATATCCCAGGCATCTCAGCTGTTTCTCCTCCTATAAGAGAACATCCGTTGTTCTGACAACCTCTGGCAAGACCAGCGACTATCTTCTTTCCTGTAAGTGCATTCAGCTTTCCTGTTGCATAGTAATCCAAAAAAAACATTGGAACAGCTCCGCAGACAGCTATGTCATTAACGCAGTGATTAACAAGGTCTTCTCCAATAGTATCATATATTCCAAGCGAAGAAGCAATCAGAAGCTTTGTCCCTACTCCGTCAACACTTGATACAAGTACAGGCTCTCTGAAATTCCTGAAATCTGGCTTGAAGAATGCCCCAAAGTTGCCTATTCCGCTGATAACAGAACCGGAAAAAGTTTTCCTGACTATAGGTTTGATATGCTTGATAAAGCGGTCAGCTTCATCAATATTTACTCCTGCGGACTTGTAATCTGATTTCACTTGTTAAAATACCGAAATTGCCTCTGTGATTCAATTCTATGATACGTCACAGTGAATGCCATTCGTTGTTTCATAATGTTGTTCACTTGCTAATTAAAATTGCTTTAGGGAGATACTTTTGATGCGCACAAACAAATTGCTACCATTATTTAGAAAATGGAATTCCGTAGTAAACTCAGAGAGTCAATAACACGTCAGAATTGTCTGTAACGTGTCAGTGAAAATTTTTAACTTGCTGCAACAATACAATAATTATACGAATTGCCTTCAGAGAAAAAGAGGATCTGCCTTTGGTCAAGTCCAAGAAATATCTCTACTGCCTTAATGTATTCCTTCGCTCAGCGTGATGACACACTTGTAGTTGACGAACCGTTATATGGACATTACCTTCGGATATCAGGAGCTATGCATCCTGGCCGTGATGAGATTCTTGCTTGTATGGAAACAGATGGAGAGAGAGTTGTTTCGGAGGTGATCTTAGGTGACTTTGATGAAGAGGTGTTGTTTCTAAAGCAAATGACTCACCATTTTGTAGAACTGGATACGTCTTTTCTTGATGAAGTGATCAATGTCTTTCTCATCAGAAATCCATATCAATTACTAGGCTCATTTCATCAGATTATTCAGGAAGTTTCAATGACGGATGTAGGAGTTGAGAAACAATACTTAATGTTCAATGAGCTTATAGAACGCGGGCACCGTCCTGTTGTTGTTGATTCGGGAGAAATTCTGAAATCACCTGAGAATGTACTGAGGCAATTGTGTGACAAACTGGATCTGAAATTTCAGAAACAAATGCTCAGCTGGCAAGCCGGCCCACGGCCTGAAGACGGAGTATGGGCAAGACATTGGTATTCAAATGTCCACAAGACAACAGGTTTTGAAAAGCAGGTATCAAGTTCAAGAGAATTGCCGGCAAAACTTCTTCCGCTATATGAAGAATGTGCGAAATACTATGAGTTACTCTATAATGAATCAATTAAATCCTGAAAATGCTGCAAACATTTGACGAAAGGAATGAAAACATTTTTGTTTTCATCAAAAACAAACTTTATCACAGGAGCGAAGCAAAGGTATCTGTATTCGACAGTTCCGTTCAGGGTGGGGATGCAGTGTGGGAGGGACTTCGAATCTATGCCGGACGGATTTTTTGTTTTGATACGCATATAATACGGCTTCAGGAATCAGCAAGAACACTTTGCTTTTCAGACATACCTGATTTTGAATTCATCAGAAATGCTGTATTCAAAACACTTGAAGCAAATATGATGCGTGACGGAGCGCACATCAGGCTTACCCTAACTCGCGGAGAAAAGATCACTTCAGGAATGGACCCTAGATTAAATACTAAAGGAAGCTGCCTCATCGTTCTTGCCGAATGGAAGAATCCGGTTTATGATAATTCATCGGGAATTACACTTATTACTTCACACATCAGGAGAAATTCACCTCAATTCCTGGATTCAAAAATTCATCACAATAATCTCCTGAATAACATCCTTGCCAAGATTTCAGCAAATGGCGGTGGAGCAGATGACGCTTTGATGCTTGATGACAACGGATTTGTATCGGAAACAAATGCAACAAATGTGTTCATGATAAAAAATAATTGCATCTATACTCCGTCAGCTGATTCTTGCCTGCCCGGAATTACGCGAGGTATTGTAATTGAAATAGCAGGATCGGAAAACATTTCCTGCATTCAAAGAAATATTTCACTCTCTGAATTTTATAACGCCGACTTTGTATTTACAACAGGTACTATGGGTGAACTTACTCCGGTAACAAAGATCGACGGAAGAGATATTGATACAGTTAATGGCAGGGAATTATTTATGAGATTGAACTCGTGCTTCAGAAAGCTCACGATGACAGTAGGTGAGTTGTTGCCTTTCTGAATTTTATCAGATCACTTTCATCTTCTTGAACCACCAATACATTACACCTGCAACTAATGCCATAATTATCAGACTTACGGCAAATCCCATTTCGCTGTGCAGAAAAGGTATGTGATCAAAGTTCATTCCAAACAGTCCTGTAATAAATGTCATCGGCAGGGTTATAGTAGCTACTATCGTAAGGAACTTCATTGTCTCATTCAATCGGTTGTTGACAATTGACAAATAGGAATCAAGCACTCCCGTAACATAATCTCTGTATGACTCAGACGCATCAGAAATTCTTACAAGATGATCGTAAACATTGCGGTAGTAAATTGATTCTTCCATTGAGATCAAATCGGAATCTGCTCTGGTAAGCTTAAACAGAACCTCTTTCTGATATGATGAAAATCTCATAAGTCTGATTAATTCCTTCTTCAGTGATAAGATATTTACTAAGGTTCTGTTACTTGGAGAAGCTTTGAACATAACATCTTCAACCGAGTTGATCCTTTCTTCAATATCATCTAAAATCGGATAATAGTTGTCAACAATTGAATCAAAAATCAGATGCAGCAAATAGTCAGGTCCTTTTTTGAACGATGCGGCATTAAGAGAATTCTTCATCGATGATTCGATGGAATTCTCGGGCTTTTCATTATGAATGGTTACAAGAAAATTGTGACCGAGAAAACAGCTTAAAGAGAAATACTTAATCTTCAAAACAGAATTATCCTTAACAATTCCGTTGAATACTATGAAGAGATATTCACCGAAATCATCAAGTTTAGGATGATGAACTTTTGAATCATTTATGTACTTTAATGAGTCCTCTATTGCAAGTGGGTGAAACCCAAAAACTTCTTTAAGTATGTGATTACTTTCTTCTTCAGAGGCATCATAAATATCCACCCATATTTTATCATTGCTTTCGAAGTCCCATTTCTTGAATTGATTGTAAGGAATGCCTTTGAGCCCTGACTCTTCTCCGTATAGAATAATGTTGATCATTGCTTATCAATTATGATTACAAATTCACCCTTTAGTTTGTTATCGCCGATCTGCGTCAAGATTTCATCAGCAGTTCCCTTGAATTGTTCTTCGTTTTGCATTGTAAGATCAAATCCCACAAAAACATTTCTCTCCTTAAATACAGCAGCAACGTCTTCCAGCAATGCGTTAAGCCTGTAAGGCGCCTCCATTATCACAATGGGCCATTCCATCGAGGTTAGTTTTTGCAACTCCATTTTGCGTATATCTTTTTTGGGAGATACGAATCCGGCAAAATAAAACCTGCTTATGTCAAATCCGCTCAGGACAATAGAAGCCATTACAGAGTTTGCTCCCCCGCAAAATTCAACTTCTAT
Source organism: uncultured Ignavibacteria bacterium (assembly GCA_937924675.1). Classification (GTDB taxonomy): domain Bacteria; phylum Bacteroidota; class Ignavibacteria; order Tepidaquicellales; family Tepidaquicellaceae; genus JADJAH01. Next base: position 18,993 of record CALEVL010000025.1, read on the forward strand.
TTTTCTGTCAAAGCACTCATTCAGCAATTTGTTTCCGGGGTCAGAAAATCCAGGAGTGCCGCAATCTGAAATCAATGTTATAACTTTTCCATTCAACAGTTCTTCAATCACATCGCTTGTACCCAAAACTTCATTGTGTTCATTAATGCTGAGCAGATCCTTTTTCATTCCAAAGAATCTGAGAAGTCTTGATGCTTCTTTGAATTCCTCGCATACAACAATTGCGCTTTCTTCGATCATTCTAATTCCTCGAATTGTCATGTCAGCGTAATTTCCTATTGGAGTTGTTACTACAAAAAGTTTCCCGTTATTCTCCAACCATCACTCCTTGTTTATCCCCGTACTTCCATAACCGCCTTCACCGCGAACAGTATCTGAGATGTTATCACTTTCATCAAATACAATCTTTTCATATTTGGCTACAACAAGCTGAGCAATTCTGTCACCGAAATTAACAGAAAAGGGATTCTTCCCATGATTTATCAGTAACACCTTAACTTCGCCCCTGTAGTCGGAATCTATGGTGCCGGGAGAGTTGAGTACGGTGATGCCGTGTTTCAATGCAAGTCCGCTTCGGGGTCTAACCTGCCCCTCATAGCCCGGGGGCAATTCAATTATCAGATTAGTTCCAATTAAAGAAGTTTCAGTAGGCAATATTGTTATCAACTCTGTAGATGCAGAACAAAGGTCAAGTCCGGCTGATCCCTCGGTGGAGTATTCTGGGATGCTTGCATATTTATCGTTTGAATATTTTCTGAATTTTACTTTCATACGAAATTAAAAAAAATGGCAACTTGATCGGGTTGCCATTGAAATCTATATTAGTAGTTAATTGGTTTGAAAGCCTTGCTATCATGCATAATCATCCATTGACAACACGCCGAACAGAAACAAGATCATCATTACAAATATCGCAATTATGGAAAGTATCACATTGACAATGCCCAGCCACATGCCGATCTTCGCCATCGTGCGGCCGCTTTCGGGTGACCTTCCCGCGTCAATTTCACCAAGTTCCTTTTTCCCGATTATCCATGCGGGAATTGCTACGAAAATTCCGCAAGATATATAAGAAAGAATTCCAAGAACCAGTGAAATTATTGCATTTGAACTTGCACCGCCTGGCATTCCAGCCGGAGGCGGACCTTGGTTATATGGCATTTGAGGTGGAGGAGGCGGTGGAACATTGTAGCCTTGTGGCGGTGGAGGCGGTGTACCTGGAGGAGGAGGAGGAGGAAAATTACCGCTGCCTGAATCCTGACTGTGAAAAGAGTAATACTTCATTTTGAGTCTCTTCGTTTAATTAATTAAATATATGTAGTGTATCATACAAAAAAAATTCTCTTAAAAAGATTTGAATTACTTAATGCGAAAAAAATTCTCGGCGTTAGATGAAACACTTGCATGCAATTCATCTTCTGAAATGCCTTTGACTTCTGCGATCTTCCTGAGAGTATAGATCATAAATGAAGGCTCATTCTTCTTTCCCCGAAATGGTACAGGCGGAAGAAATGGAGAGTCTGTTTCTGACAGCAACCTGTCCATAGGTGTCGCAGCTATGACTTCATCAAGAGTCGAATTCTTGTACGTAATGTTTCCGCAAAATGATACATGACTGTCCGGAATTGACAAGCAGTCATTCAACTGAATAAGGTTACCGCTGAAACAATGGAAATGTGATCTGACAGGGAATTTCTCATATTCTTCCTTCAGCAGCACTATTGCATCATCAGTTGAATCCCGGGTATGAATTATTATGGGTAGATCATGCTCGGATGCAATCCTGACATGCTCACGAAAATACTTTTTCTGGATTTCACTGTTTGATTTATCCCAATAATAATCCAGCCCTGTCTCGCCAACAGCTGCTACTTTCTTCTTGGAAAGCAGTTTTATGATTTCATCCAGTTCGTTTGTTCCTGCTTTAGAGACATCACAAGGATGAATACCTAGCGCACAATATACTTGTTCAAACTCTTTGCTTAGCTCAATTATCTTAAGTGATGATTCAAGATTAACGGCAGGAACTATAACTTTTCCAATACCAGCTTCAACTGCTCGCTCCAGAATGTCAGGCAAATTGTTTGCAAGTTCAGGATAATAAAGATGTGCATGAGTATCTGTCAGCATTGCATTACCTTATGAGTGTTAGTAAGAATTAACTGAATAAGCTTTGAGAATCTGTCATATGCTGCATGACATGCCATTACAACTTCATCGTGATTTGTTTCAAACTCTGTATTCTCAGATAGAATATTTGAAATACAGGAAATGCCGATGACATCTAAGCCAAGATTTCTTGCAGCAATTATTTCAGGCACGGTTGACATGCCAATTGCATCTATGCCGGACTTTCTAAAAAAACTTATCTCTGATCTTGTTTCATAGACAGGTCCGGAAGTGCAACAATATGTTCCAAACTTCAGATTCAAACGTAAGCACAAACCAAGTTCTTTGATAATATTAGTGCTCCTGAAAGTATGTGCCATGTAATATTTTCCCGGGAATGTAAACTTAATCAGATTTATGAATGAAGTAATGATCATGAGGTCAGATATTTTCAATGTAGGGTTGATTCCTCCTGCAGCATTAGATACAATGAGCAGCTTTGCGCCATTCTCATAAGCCAGATTCACAAAAAACAGGATTTCATCGGGTGAATAGCCTTCATAAAAGTGCCTTCGTCCGGAAAAAATTATGACATCTTTCCCAAAGAGCTGTCCTTCAATCGCTTTTGCTTTGTGAAATCCGGCAGAATCGGAATATATAACACGCGGATTTCGGAGTTCCTTACTGATTTTGGAAAGCCCTGAGCCTAATATAATTGCAGTCTTCAATTTTTATCTACAATGAATGTGGCAAAATAAGTAAAAACACTTGAAATAAATAATATCTTAAGTTATGTTTGTTAAAAGAAACTTTAGTTCAAGACAGTGCGTTTGTTTGGATAAAAAACCGAAATGAACGATAACAAACCTGAATCATCGATAAGTAAATCCAAAGAATATCTGCAGAAAGCTTACCAGTTGCAAATGGACGGTAAGTTTGAAGAAGCCATTCTTAATTATAAGAAGTCACTTAATATTTTTCCAACCCCGGAAGCTCATACTTATCTTGGATGGACATATAGTTTCATAGGTGACTTCGAAAAGGCAATTGATGAATGCAAGACTGCTATTTCTTTGGATCCGGAGTTTGGAAACCCCTACAATGATATCGGCGCCTATTTACTTCAGCAAGGGAAACCGGAGGAAGCTTTAACTTGGCTTGAACTTGCGCTGAATGCAAAAAGATTTTCTAATAAGCATTTTACTCTGCTGAACATTGGAAAGATATTGGAACAAAAGGGATTGTGGTTCGAAGCTTTGTCAGAATACAGAAAATCAATGGAGCTCGCTCCGGAATACATGCCTGCAAAACAGCATTACAATAAACTTCAGGGAATGCTTAACTAACTTTTTAAAATCTAAAAATTATAGCGAAATAAGTTTGATGAAAAAAATACTGTTCGGATTGATAATCACAATTGCATTATCAACCATTAATGAGACAAGAGCACAAGGTTTTACTTTCAGGAATCTGGAACCGGTTTACATACAATTGCCATACATTCCTGATTCTACTCAGGTAGTGCAAAGAAGAGCCATAGTTTCAAGCACTTCTTCCAGTCCGGTGAATTTCAGATTTGCAAGAATTGTCAATAACATGCCAACAAATTGGTACACTCAGATGTGCTATGACTTATGTTATGCACCTTTTGTTGATACGATCTCACTGCCGTTTGATCCTCCTTATGTTCTTCAGCCCGGTCAGACAGATACTTTGTTCTACATTGATTTTTCTTGTACCGGCAAAGGTCTGGGCACTTCAATCGTTAAAATGTACAATACCGACAATCCTTCACAGTATGTGCAGGATACGTTTAAAGTTGAAATTGGCGGAGTCGGGATTACAAATATCTCTTCTCAGGTTGAAGGATATGAACTTTCTCAGAATTTTCCCAACCCGTTTAATCCATCTACCAGCATTACATTCTCAATTCCAAAATCAGGTGAGGTAACTTTGAAAGTTTATAATTCACTCGGCAACCTGGTTGAGAAGGTGATAGATGGAAATGTGCTTGCTGCCGGAAAATACAGAGCAGATTTCAGCGGTGAGAATTTGTCATCCGGAATTTATTATTACACGATCGTTGCCGGAACTTTTTCTGAGACAAAAAAAATGTTGTTGATAAAGTAACTTAATCCGGAATAAACTCTGAAATTCTATTAACCTATGGCTATTACAAAGAAGAAAGATCTGACATTCCTTGAGCAAACGTACATACCTCAGATCGTGAAAGGACTTGGTCTGACATTCAGACAAATGTTCAGACCAAAGTTTACCAGACAGTATCCTGAAGAAAAATGGATTCCACCCGCATCATACAGAGGAAGACCGGTCTTGGTTCAGGAAGATGACGGCTCAGAAAGATGTGTTGCTTGCGGACTTTGTTCCAGAGTATGCCCGGCACTTGCGATAGAAGTTCAGGCAGGTGAAACTGAAAGAGAGAAGGAAAGATACCCGGAGAAATTTGAGATAAATATGGTAAGATGTATCTTCTGCGGCTTTTGCGAAGAAGTCTGTCCTGAGGAAGCAATTGTTATGAGTGATGAATACGAACTCGTTTTCACAAGTCAGGAAGAGGCAGTGTTTGGAAAAGATAAACTGCTAATGTCAAAGGAGAAGTTGAAGAAAAGGCTTGAGTTTCTGCAGGAGAGCAGATAAAAGATGATAAGAACAATTGTCGTCATATTGCTTATGATTACGGCATTGAGTGTAACAGTTGCGCAGCAATCAAATGTTGTTACATACTTTGATGCAAGTTTTGAAGACAAAGAACTTGTTATCAGTTGGACAATTGAAAATCCTGAGAGCATTTCCCACTTTAATATTGCAAAACGAAAATCGTCTTCCGGTGAGTTTACGAAGATCAGTGAAGTTCCGTTCTCTAATTTCAGAAAAAAATTGGAAACAGACAGCTCCTCCAGATATACTTTCCTTTGCTCCGATAAACCAACTGAAAATGGAGTGTATTTTATTTCATTAACTGTTTACGATATCCGAGGTAAGGAACTTAGTCAGCCACAAATACTCAAGATAGGAATCAATGAGATTCCCGAATTTAAGCTTAAGCAAAACAATCCAAATCCTTTCAATCCTTCAACCATGATCTCTTATGAGATATTTGTTCCAACATCAGTTAAAATTTCTGTTTTTACTCTGACGGGACAGCTTGTGGATGTATTGGTTGATGGCTTTCAAACACAGGGAAATTATACAGTTACTTTCAATGCAACAAAATATTCTGAGATCTCAAGCGGGATTTATTTCTATAAACTTGAGACCGAATATTCCTCAGACATAAGAAAGATGATCTTTGCCAAATAGGATCATTCCCAATGCTTCTTCATTGCCTGTTGATACCTCCCGGCAGAAATCTAATAGTAATAAATTGAAGATGGGATTTGAAATAAGTATATTTTTGTAATGGAAGTTAAATCTATACTGTTTGATCTTTTCCTGCTTCTGCTATTTGTTCTCCTGAATGCACTTTTTGTAGCCGCAGAATTTGCACTCGTCAAAGTCAGAAAGACACAGCTGGACCCTGATGAAGGCAAGAAGTCAAAGCTTGCAATTAAGATAGTGTCGCATCTGGATTCCTATCTCGCTGCTACTCAATTCGGTATAACTATTGCGTCTCTTGGGTTAGGATGGATTGGTGAGCCTGTGACTTCCAGAATTCTTGATCCTGTTTTCGGATCTTTGGGTATTGAGAATCCAAAAACTGTACATACATTGTCTCTGACTGTAGGATTTGTATTCATTACTTTTCTCCATATTATTATCGGAGAACTTGCTCCCAAGTCTATTGCAATACGACATCCTAAAACCACTACACTTTTTGTGGCACTTCCGCTCAATATCTTTTACCTATTTTTTAAACCCGCAATATGGGTATTGAACGGAACTGCTAATTATATTCTCAAACTTATGGGAATGGATCCTCTGACTGAATCAGAACGAACGCATTCTGAGGAAGAAATAAGAACTCTTATTTCTGAAGGAACCATCTCAGGAAGAATAGATAAAATTGAATCACAGATCATACAAAGGGTCTTTGATTTCAATGACAAGATAGCAAAGGAAGTGATGGTCCCGAGAAACAGGATGTTTGCAATTGATATTGATGACAGCAGGGAGAAAATAATTGAGAAAGTTATTGAAGAAGGGTATTCGCGCATTCCTGTTTATAAAGATTCTATCGATAACATTATTGGAATAATTTATTCGAAAGATCTCATAAGCGCTGCTGAGCACAGAGAGATCATTCTTCTGCAGGATATTATCCGACCTGCATTTTTTGTTACGGAAACAGTTCACATTGGTGACCTTCTTCGTCAGATGCAGAAAAAGAGGATTCACCTCGGCATTGTAAGTAATGAACATGGCGGTATTGAAGGTTTGGTAACTCTTGAAGACATTCTGGAAGAAATGGTCGGAGAAATTGAAGATGAATATGACACAGATTCTGATCAGGTGTCAAGTGAAAAGAAGGGAGTATTCATTGTAAATCCGAATATTAGTGTTGAAGAGTTTAATGAACAGTTCAATGCCGAATTGCCAGTTGATATTGAACAGTATACAACACTTAGCGGATTTCTGCACACTGTGACAGGACATGTTCCGGAGATATTTGAGAGAATTGACTACAAGGATTTGATAATGACCGTTATGAAAAAATCAGGAAATAAACTGCTTCAGATAAAAGTACAAAGACTAAAGAGCTACTAAACAATTTAAGATAATTCAATTTTCTTTGAGAAGAATATTTCAATATATCGGCAGAAAATTCATTCAGGTTTTTTCGGAGATCGGTGAGTATTCAAGGATGATGCTTCAGGTAATTCTGAGTCTTGGGAGGGTATTTAAAGACAGGAGACTGATTATAGACCAAATGATGCATGTTGGTGTAAACTCTCTGATACTGGTCAGCATTATTGGAATCTTCACAGGTGCAGTTTCCTGCTGGCAAGCTGCATATCAGATTAAAGGACTAATATCCTTCAGTTATCTTGGTTCTGCTACAACAAAGGCTATTATCATCGAGCTGGGTCCTGTACTTGCCGCAATTGTACTTGCAGGAAGGGTAGGTGCATCAATGGCGGCAGAACTTGGTACTATGAAAGTTACGGAACAGATAGATGCGCTGGAGTCAATGGCCATCAGCCCCTACAGGTATCTGGCCATGCCAAGAATTATTGCAACAACAATTATGCTCCCGATACTTGTAATCTATGCAAGCACAATAGCTATACTTGGTTCATATTCTGTTGCTGTTTTCTTTCTTGGTGTTCCATCTGATAATTTTCTTTCAGGTTTTAAGAAAGCTTTTGAAGTCAAGGATGTTTATGCCGCAACTATAAAGGCACTATTCTTCGGAGTTTCCATTTCATCAATCGGTTGTTTCATAGGATTTCAGACCAGCGGGGGTGCAGAAGGCGTTGGATTATCGACTATTAAAGCATTTGTCATTGCCGCAGCTTCAATACTTATTCTTGATTACATACTCTGGAATTTCTTAATTGGAATGTGAAAATCAAGAATATGAGCTTACCAAATCACTTACTTGGATTGAAGTGTTGCACAAGAGAACAGATAGAAGAAATTCTTGAGAGAGCTTCCTATTTCCGTAATTGCATTGACGAAAAAATATCGATAAATAAGTTCACGAAGAACATAAATGTATTAAATCTGTTCTTTGAGAATTCTACCCGGACAAGGATCTCATTTGAATTGGCTGAGAATATTTTGGGAATGAATTCTCTGAATTTTACGAATGAAGGATCATCATTCTCTAAAGGTGAAAGCCTGCTTGATACAATCAAAAATCTGAATTCAATGAAGTTTGATTTCTACGTAGTCAGGCATTCGGTTCCGGGGGTTCCAAAACTTATCTCAGAGATCGCTGATGGAATCGTAATTAATGCAGGTGACGGAGCTGCCGAACATCCTACTCAGGGACTGCTTGATATACTTACTGTTAAGAAAGTCTTTGGCAGAATTGATGGATTGAGAGTGTGCATCTTAGGCGACATCTCACACAGCAGAGTTGCAATGTCAAATATTTTTGGACTTAACAAACTTGGAGCAAGCGTATCTGTATGCGGACCAAGATCATTTATTCCTAAGGAGATTGAAGGTCTTGACGTAAAAGTATATCACGATATTGATGACGCAATCCGGGAGAATGATGTATTGAATGTCCTGAGAGTACAGATTGAAAGAGATGCCGGAAGGCAGCTTCCTTCTTTGCAGGAATATCATAAATTTTACGGTGTCACTTCAAAACGGCTTAAGCTTAATCCAAAAATAAAAATCCTGCATCCGGGACCGATGAATATAAATGTTGAGATCGACTATGAAACCTCAGTATCCAAAAATTCAGTGATCTTTGATCAGGTCACAAATGGATTGGCTGTGAAACTTGCTATATTCGATATGTACACAGAGAAGGAGAAAGTCTGATGAACTTGTTGCTTAAGAATGCACATATAGTATCTCCTCTTGATGGACTGGATCGTGTCTCAGACATTCTCATTAACGATGGAAAGATCATGGAAATTAAGAAATCTATTAAGCAGAATAAGAGTCTTGAGACAATAGATCTAGCCGGAAAGACTGCTGTACCAGGATTTTATGATATGCATGTTCACTTCAGGGAGCCGGGCCAAACGCACAAAGAAAATATTGCATCAGGCACCGAAGCAGCTGCCAACGGTGGATTTACCGGTGTGCTCTGCATGCCTAATACAAATCCTGCGATTGATAATCCTATGGTGCTGAGGGATCTTGTTATGAGGTCACGTGACAGTATTGTTGATGTAGATTTTTCAGTATGTGCAACTAAGAACAGAAAAGGAGAAGAACTTTCACAGATTTTATCGCTTAAAGAAGCCGGAGCATTAGCCCTTACAGATGACGGCAGCCCTGTTGCAGATCCGGAAATTATGAGAAGAGTATTTGAGTATTCAGCACAGACAGGTCTTCCCGTGATACAGCACTGCGAAGATATGAAGCTCTCAAACAATGGAGTCATCAATGAAGGATTCATATCTACAATAACCGGACTTAGAGGAATTCCATCAATTAGCGAAACTGCCGTAATTGCAAGAGACATAGAGATTTGCTCCTTTGTCAGAAGTGCTCATTATCATATTCAGCATATTTCCTGTGGCAGAAGCGTTGAGCTTTTAAGAGATGCAAAGAGAAGGGGATTATCAGTGACCGGAGAGGTTTGTCCACATCATTTCATTCTTACGGATAAGAATTGCCTGGATTATGATACAAACTACAAGATGAATCCGCCGCTCAGAGGCATTGAAGATGTAGAAGAAATTCTAAATGGTTTGTCAGACGGAACGATAGATGTTGTTTGCACTGATCATGCTCCTCACACGGAATATGAAAAAATGCAGGGTTTCAAGGACGCGCCATTCGGTATCGTTGGTCTTGAAACTGCATTCGGGTTGGCCTATACATATCTTGTTCGCAGAGATATTATTTCGTTCAGCGAACTTGTAAAGAAGATGTCTGTTAATCCCAGGAAAATTCTTGGTCTCGATGAAGTGAGATTGACACCGGGTGCAGATGCAAACATCTCAGTGTTTGATCTTAATTCTAAGTGGACAGTGAAAAAAAATAAGTTTAAGTCAAAATGCAGGAATACTCCGTTTGAAAATTTTAAATTGTTTGGCAAGCCCTTTATGGTTGTGAACAAGGGCAGAAAATTTCTCAGCGAACTATAAAATGAGCAGAAACATATCTGTCTGCGTTCCGAAAGGAGGTGTTGGAAAGACAACAACTGCGGTCAATCTCGCATCCTCTCTTGCAGTAGCAGAGAAAAAGACTTTGCTGATTGATGTGGATCCTTTTGGTGCATCGGCAATTGCACTTGGTTTCTCGCATGATAAGATCAAAGCGAGCCTGGCAGAAGTTTTTTCTTTCACACATTCGATAGGAGCTGCAATCCACATGACTGATTTGAAGTATCTCGACTTTGTTCCTTCAAACGTGGATACTGTAAATATGAACGACAAATTTCTGAAATTCTCAGAAAACAGATTGGTTCTGAAGAATGCTTTGCAGGGTATTGAAGAATTTTACGAGTACATTATTATTGATTGTCCTCCTGTCCTGAAGGGAATGTCAACTGCTGCTTTGGTTGCATCGCACAGTATTCTTGTTCCCATCAAGCCGGGACATTTCTCGCTTGAAGCCGTTGACAGATTGATAGACTATTTTAACTGGATAAGAGAGATTGCTAATCCTGACCTAAGGATCGAGGGAATTCTTATGACCATGTACGAAAAGGATTCAAAAGTAACAAAGATCTCCGAAAGAGAACTTAAGCTGAAACACGGTTCTTATCTATTGTCAACAATGATTCCGAACACAAATCTTCTTAACGAGGCAAGTTTCTATGGAAAGCCGCTTTGTCTTTATAAGGTTAACTCTGAAGGATCACTTGCTTACCTGAACCTTGCTAATGAAATTATCAATAACGAAAAAAAGAGATTGAAGGAGACAGCATAATTTAGATGGATTTTCCCAAAAATTTTGATTTTAAATCAATCGAGCAAAAATGGCGTGACTTCTGGGAGAGCAGAAAACTCTATGAATCATCACCTAATCCCGAAAAGCCGAAATTTTCAGTAGTTATTCCGCCCCCAAATGTAACGGGTATCCTGCATACGGGACATATGTTGAATAATACTATTCAGGATGTCTATTGCAGAATGAAACGTCTTGAGGGATTTGAAGTATGCTGGGTTCCGGGTATGGATCATGCCGGAATTGCTACGCAAGTAATGGTGGAAAAAGATCTTGCCAGGCAGGATATTAAGAAGGAGGATCTTGGCAGGGAGAAATTTCTTGAAGTTGTTTGGGATTGGAAGGAAAAAAATGGCGGGACAATCCTCAGGCAATTGAGAAAATTAGGCGCATCAGTTGATTGGTCTAAGGAGAGATTTACGCTAGACGATGGGCTGTCACTTAATGTTCGTAAAGTCTTCGTAGATCTATATAAGAAAGGACTTATTTACAAGGGTAACCGGATTGTCAATTGGGATCCTGCCTCCAAAACTGCTGTGAGTGATGACGAGATATTTTATGAGGAAAGGACTGATAAACTGTATTTCATAAAGTACATAATTGACGGCTCGGATGAGTTCATTACGGTTGCTACTACAAGGCCCGAGACATTATTTGGCGATACAGCAGTTGCAGTAAATTCTAAAGATAAGCGATATAACAGCTATAAAAATAAGTTTGTTAGGCTACCAATATTGAACAAATTAATACCTGTAATTGAAGACGATTATGTTGATATTGAATTTGGAACGGGGGCACTTAAGATAACTCCTGCGCATGATATCAATGACTTTGAAGTAGGTCAGCGTCATGGACTGGAGATGATAAATGTGCTTACAACAGATTCAAAACTCAATGAGCATGCGGGTGAATTTGCAGGACTCAGTGTAACTGATGCCCGAGAAAAAGTTGTTGAACGGCTGAAAGCTGACGGACTTCTGATAAAGACTGAAGATTACACACACAATGTTGCTGTATCGGATAGAACAAAGGCTGTAATCGAGCCATTCCTATCCGAGCAATGGTTTGTTTCAATGAAGAAACTGGCTGAGCCGGCAATAAATGTCGTTGCCTCAGGTCAGATCAAATTCTATCCGGACAGGTATGTAAAAGTATATAATCACTGGATGAATAACATTCGTGATTGGTGTATTTCCAGGCAACTTTGGTGGGGTCACCAGATTCCAATCTGGTATAACAAGCAAACCGGAGAAATTTATTGCGAAATCAACCCACCGGCCGATCCGGAGAATTGGGAGCAGGATGAAGATGTATTAGATACATGGTTTTCATCATGGCTTTGGCCATTAAGTGTTTTTGGGTGGGAAAATAATGAAAATGATAAATCAAACGAGGATCTGAAATATTATTATCCAACGGATTTTCTGTCCACAGGTTCGGAGATAATTTTTCTTTGGGTTGCAAGGATGATAATGGCGGGTTTGGAATACATGAAGGAGATTCCTTTCAAAGATGTTTATTTCCATTCGATCGTTCGGGATTCAAAGGGACAGAAGATGTCAAAGACTCTGGGCAATTATTCAGATCCGATACAGCTTATGGACACCTATGGAGCAGATGCACTTCGCTTCACAATAGTCTATCTCGCTCCATTGGGAAATGATGTGCTCTTCGATGATGAAAAGACTCTTATCGGACGGAATTTCATAACGAAGATTTGGAATGCCGGAAGAATGCTTTACACAAACCGTGAGAACATAAAGATAGATGAATCATCTGTAGAAACAGTAACACAGAATATCGATCTTGTTGATTTGTGGATTGATAGTCGTCTCAATAATGTAATTACAGAGGCAAAGGGATATCTTTTTCAATACAGGCTGAATGACTATACCAAGACGCTATACAATTTTGTATGGAATGATTTCTGCGACTGGTATCTTGAAATGCTCAAAGTGAAGATCCACCGAAATCCTGAAAATGCTTTAAGCTCAATTAACAGGGCAATAGAAGTTTATGAAGAGATTCTGAAGATTCTTCATCCTGTGATTCCGTTTGTAACTGAGGAACTATGGCATCTGATGAAAGAAGGAAGAGAAGAAATGAGTATTTCATTTGAACAATTGCCACAGTCCTCCGTATCTGCTTCCGAAAACAATTACGAGACTGACTTTTCAAAAATTATTTCTTTGATCAACTCGATCAGGAATATTCGTGCCAACAACAATTTAAGTTACAGCAAAAAGATCAGCGCAAGGATCCGCCCGTTTGACACACAAGCAGGGCTGTTGCTGGATTCTATGCTGCAATATGTAATGAAGATCTGCAACATTGAAACTGTTGATGACTCATTTGAAGCAACTAAGCTTATGAGCGCTGAAACTGTTTCAGAGGGATTTCAAGTTCAGGCATTCTTTGAGGGGGATGAAATCGACGGTAAGCAAATGGAAAAGATTAAGAAGGACCTTGAGAACCTCGAAAGTTATGTTGCAAACATTTCGAAAAAATTGTCAAATGAAAACTTCCTGGCAAAGGCATCACCGGAAATTATATTGAAGGAAAGAGAAAAGATGTCAGAAGCTGAAGAAAAGTTAGCTAAGCTTAAGTCAATAATCAGCTCAAGTTAATTATGAAGCGTAGTTTTACCCATAGCAGATAAGATGAGCTCAGTAGCTAAGTCTGCTGTTCTGTTCTTAGAATCCAATATTGGATTCACTTCCAAAATCTCCAATGAGTTCATGCAGCCGCAATCTGCTACCATTTCCATCAGCAAGTGTGATTCTCTGAAGGTTAGTCCTCCCGGAACAGGTGTACCAACACCTTCCGCATAATCGGGATCAATCCCGTCCATATCAAAACTAATGTGTATGTGATCTACCCTGCTCCTGAAATCAGCAAGTACCTTAGATATTATCCTTGGAATACCTGCCTTGTCTATGTCCGTCATTGTGTAAACTTTGAGATTCATTTTCTTGACCAGCTTTGATTCAAGAAAATCAACATCTCTGATACCGATTAGAGCGACATCTTCAACATTAACCTTAGGGGAAAATCCATTTATGCGGGTCAGTCTTTTATTGCCAAGTCCAAGCGCAATTGCCAAAGGCATTCCGTGTATATTGCCTGATGGAGTGGTCTCTTCAGTATTCATGTCCGCATGAGCATCTATCCAGATAATTCCAAGTCTCTTGTTTCTCTTTCGGCAGTAATTGGAGATACCTGCAACTGAGCCAATTGCAGTTGCATGATCACCGCCTATTATCAGAGGAAAATAACTTCTGTTCATCAGGTTCTCTACTTTCCTTGCCAGGATCTTCGAAGTCTTTTCTATTTCAGGAAGGTACTTCAGTTTGGAATTTCTGATTCGTTGCGTTTCGGAGATCTTTACATCAATATCACCGAAATCAGTAACCTTGTAGCCGAGACCCTCGAGTCTTGCTTCAAGGCTTGCATATCTGATTGCTGAAGGTCCCATATCAACGCCTCTTCTGTCTGCGCCCAAATCCATTGGGAAACCAACTACACCTATTTTCTTGTTAAGTCTCTTAGCCATAAAAAATTTTGACAAATATACTGTTCAATTCAATCAAAGTTAATGATGTAATTCTGGAATATTGATTCGGATACAGATTCCATCAAATGATCTAAACAGCAATTGAAAAAAATTTGTATATAGAACAATCTAAAAAAAGTACATATTGAATTAACTCAAACAACATCATAACTGACTCAACTGGCTAATGTACAAAATCATAAATCCTTTCAGCATAATATGACAAACAGTTCAAAGCATTTTCTTCAACTTATATTCCTTACACTAGTTTGCGCTTTTTCCGTGACATCCTGTGAGCAGGATTTTACTGAGCCAAATAGCGGTATAGTAGAATTCCCGGATGATATCAGCCAACTCTTCAATACACCATACACTGAAGAAAACTTATCTTGTACAACTCCATCTTGCCATGCTTCAGGAAATAATTCAAATGGTTTAAATCTCCAGGATTGGCAAAGCACAATGAACGGCTCTCAAAACGGGTCAATGGTTGTTCCATATAATGGCTTCTGGTCATATATGTATTCGGTTGTTAATCCTGACAGTAATGCAGGTCCTGTCTCCACTGTCGGGCTGTCTGAATTTCATAAGCTTGACTCTTCAAAAGTTACAACCATAAAGAACTGGATAGACCAGGGTGCAAAAAGCAAGGATGGAAGAGTAGCATTATCAGATCAGCCAATAAGCGAAAAATTCTTCATTACAAATCAGGCTTCGGATCTAGTTGCAGTAATAAATTCAAAAAGCAGATTAATAAGCAGGTTCATTCCGGTTGGAGGAAGGTCAAGTCAACTTGATGCACCGCATTATATCACACTCAGCCATGACAATAGATTCTTCTTTGTCAGTTTAATTCAGGAAGGATTTCTTGAGAAGTATGATGTAAATACTGACTATCCTTTCAACAGGGCAGACAGAACTTTAGCGGGTCTTAATCCAGCTCATATTGTAATCTCACCTGACGATAATTTCGGGTATGTAACAAATTTTGATGCAAGCGGAACACAAAGAACAGTAAGAAAGTTTTCAACATCTCCGCTTCAGATAATTGACACTATTTCCAATGTTCGAATGGCAGCACCACATGGTATGGCATTAAGCAACGACGGAAGCATCTTGTTTGTAGCTTCGCAGATAGGGGAGTATCTTTTCAGAATCACCACATCCAATTTTGAGATTGAAAGTTCAGCTCCAGTTGACCCATCTGTGCCTCCATCCGGAAATGGTACAGGAGTATTCAATCCATATCAGGTAGTATTGTCGCCGGACGGAAGTAAATTGTTTGTTACACTTCGCGAAGCAAATAAAGTTGGGGTATATAACGCAGAGACTTTAGAAAGAATCTCGTTGATCGAAGTCGGAGCAAAGCCTTTACTAATGAAGTTTACAAATGACGGACAATATCTATTTGTCTGCAACCGTAACAGTAACACGGTATCAGTCATCAGTTCAGCTACACTAACTGTAGTTTCAACTGTTTCAAATGTTGGGATTCAACCCCACGGAGTTGATTTTACTAAAGATGGAAGCTATGCAATAATTGCATGTGAGACGCAATCCGGTTTTGACGGACATCATCCGCAGTCCGGAAATTTCAAGACCGGAGTATCAAGGATGATCAAAATAAGTGATTTCACATTGGAAGATACCAGATTACAAATGGGTTCATTTCCAGCAGGTATTGTCGCCGGACGATAATTGAATTTTAGAAGTGTAACTTGTTGCAGTTAAACCGAATACATTACTTCGACAAAAGCATTTTTCTGACTTCAGTCTTTTCGGGAGTTTTGATTCTATAAAAGTAGATTCCACTCGGGTAGTTTGACGCATTGAATTCCACTGAGTGTTCACCTGCATCCTGGTTCTGGTCAATTAAGACTTCAACCTGTCTGCCTAGACGGTCATACACAGTAATGCTTACATTTGTTGAATTTGGCAGGGTATAAGTTATGGTTGTGACAGGATTAAAAGGGTTAGGTGAATTTGTAGCGCTGAAAAAAGATTCTGCGGAAGAACTTCCGTTATCAAAACCTTCAAGGGCTTCCTTACTCTGAATCTCTGAAACAAGTGCTATACCAGATTTAAATTCAGAAGGCACATAATTCTTCCCGCTTTCGAAATCCAGCTGCACACCCAATGCTTCATCTTCGGTTATCTCGAATCCAATAGAAGAATTTGCTTTGAGATTAAAATTATCCTGATCGAGTCTGATTTTCAGCTCTTTCCATCCGGCAAAATTCATCGAAACAGGTTCAGTTTCCAAGAGCGCATCTTTCGATGCATCATATCTCGTGTCATTGTCAAGATCATATATTATCTTAACAGTTACAGTTGCATCATTGTTTGCACCATTGATCATTAGATTAACGAAATTTCCAGGCTTGAATAAGTGAGGTCTTTTCAGGAAGATCTTTCCGATATACTCTGAGGGATTTATGACTTTTGTGGAAATGATGTCTGCATACCCATTCTCTTTATTATCTTCAGAATGAGAATACTTCATTTCTAAACCCCCAAAGATCCAATCAGGCAATGCCTTCTTGGAAAAGTCATCAATTATGTCACCCTGAGCGAAAGAAATATTGACTCCAAACAGGAATAATATAATGAATATAAAAATTGGACAAACGAATTTCATGGCGATTTTTAAGAGGGAAGTACTGTAAACGAATTACTTTATCAGAGTCATTCTTTTCACCGACGTAAAACCATTTACCTGCAACTTATACAAGTAAACACCAGCTGACAAGTTTGAAGCATCAAACTGTTTACTGTAAACTCCGGCTTCCTGAAATTCATTTACAAGATTTGCAACTTCCTGACCAACTAAATTATAAATCTTCAGAGAAACAAATCCCTGAACATTGAGTTTATAATTTATGATCGTTGCTGGATTAAAGGGGTTTGGAAAATTCTGATAAAGCCTGTAATCATCAGATGGGCCGGAATTAAGTTCCGTGCCGGTATTATCCAAATTGTTATTCGATTGGTCTTTAGATTCAGCGAAGCTAATTACGCTGAAGCTCAATACCAGCAGAAACAATATTTTGAAGTATGTATTCATCATAGACTTTACAAAATTAGAGATTTCTTTTAAAACAAGCAATAGCAGTTTTAATTATTTCCTGCCACCCGTAAATAGATGGCAGGAAATTTCAACATACAAATTATTTAATTTCCAAAGCTACTAATCTGGTTGTCTTATCCGGTGTCTTGACTTTGAGTACAACAATATCACCTTTCTTCTTTGATGACAATATTGAACTTAGATCACTTGTACCAGATACCTCCTGCTTATCAGCTTCTACAACCACCAGCCCTTCCCGTAAACCCCGGTCAAATCCTTCAGAATAAGTCTTCACATCAACAATCTTCACCCCACCGTCAATATCAAATTTACTCTTTTCATCTGAGGTAAGGTCAACTGCTGAAAAGCCCAATGTCTCAAAAGACTGACTGCCTGCAAACCCTTTTTCCTCTTTCGGTACGGTATTCTGAGCCGCCATATCGTTGTTTTCATCCCTCGGTTTCAATGTAACTTCCATAGTCTTATAACTTCCATCTCTGAATATCTTCAAACTAACACTCTCACCAGGATGCTTTGAGCCAATAATTGTTTGCAGTTCATTTGCAGCATTCACTTCTTTATCATCAACAGAAAGGATTACATCGCCAGATTTAAGTCCTGCATCAGCTCCGGCACCATTTGCAACAACATCCTGGACAAGTACGCCCTGTGCTTTATCTAGACCGAGTCCCTTTGCTTCTTTAACATCTACATCCTTTATCGTAACGCCGATATATCCGCGTGAAACTTTTCCATTCTTAATCAGCTCCGAAGCCACATTTTTTGCCATATTCACAGGTATTGCAAAGCCGTAGCCCTGATAATATCCATTTGTTGTCTTAATTGCAGAGTTGATACCTACAAGAGTACCATTGATATCAACCAAAGCTCCTCCGCTGTTTCCGGGATTAATGGCAGCATCAGTCTGGATGAAGTTATTGATTGCATAGCTGTTGCCGCCAATATTAATATTTCTTCCGATGGCAGAAACAATCCCTGCAGTTACTGTGCTGTTAAGCCCAAGCGGATTTCCAATTGCCACTACCCACTGTCCAACCTGCACATCGTCGGAATTACCAATTGTTGCTACCGGAAGATCTTGAGCTTCGATTTTGATTACAGCCAGATCCGTATTTGGATCAGTTCCGATCATTTTGGCAGTGAACTCTCTCTTATCAGTAAGTATCACTTTTATACCGGATTCTGAAGCACTGCTTACAACATGGTTGTTGGTGATTATGTAGCCATCATTGCTTATTATGATTCCGGAACCGGATCCGCGGTTTGGTGAATTGTCAGGCGGCATTTGGAAAAAGTGCTCAAATCCCTTAGGCATCTCCTGAGTTTCTTCTGAACCTGAACCGGTTGATGTTACTTCGATGTAAGCAACAGTCGGTGTAACTGATTTCGCGATCTCAACAAAAGCGTCATTGAGACCTTTCAATTGAGTATTAGCTTCTTGTATTGGCGGAGTCGTCTTAAAATCGACTTGGGAACTAGCTACTATCGGCTTAATATTGCCGAAGTTTGCAATCAATAGCCCCCCGAAAGAAAGCGCCATTACTAGCAATAATCCCGCAAAGATTACTGATTTTTTTGACATTTATTTCTCCTTTTTGTTTTGTATTTGAATAAAAGTTTAATGATATCTACAACTGATCAAAAACGTTTCTTGCTCTTTGATAATTGCTTCCGACTGAGTTATCAAGCAAATGTTGTTCATAGAATCTGCAAAGTTTGTTCAGATTAACTTCTGTGTGATTGTCTGCCTTGAATGATTCACTTTTTATCTCAATAAGAAATTCCATATCAGGTTTGTTTAGAGTAAATCCAGATCTTGTAAAAAAAGTTTCGAATCTTTCGTTTCCCGCTTCAGGACTCAATCCAAGATATTCTGAAAATCTTATCAAAAATCTTAGCAATTCAAATTCAGGATTATTATGCAAACTGTCAATACCATGGAAAAATCCATATGTCATTTCATAAAGAATTCTATCTACAGAATTGACAGGTGTGCATCTGTTGATCAATTCAAGAGCAATATAAACAGCTCGAATACGATCAATGTCGGTATCTATATTCCTGAATGTTTCAATGCTGTTTGCCTGGGAAAGAAGCTGAATCTCTCTGTTTTCCTTGAAGTAAATCATAGCTTCAAGGCAGCTGAAACTTCCTGTTGAACCGTTACGGGAGTTCTTTCTAGCACCCTTATGAATCACACTTACTTTTCCGAGCTGTTCAGTCAATAGTGTCAAAATCCTGCTTGAATCAGAATACTTCATAGATCTGATGACGAAAGCCTTTGTTTTAACCAATGACATACGTCAGTTTGACATTCATTGTTTCAGGATAGTTTAAATAGATGCATTTTCAAAATGGGTAAGATTCTTGAATTCATTAAATCTGTTCATAATGATATCTTTATTCAGGTCTCTGATTCCATCAAGTGAGAACTTCTCAACAGCCAGTGAAGCCATCGTGCTTCCGTAAATAACGGCCAGTTTCAAATTGCTGTCAGAGATATCATCTGTTTTAGCAAGCCATCCCATCATACCCCCTGCAAATGTATCACCTGCTCCCGTCGGATCAAATACTTGTTCAAGCGGATATGCCGGTGCAGAAAAGATGAACTCGGGAGTAAACAGCAAGGCACCGTGTTCGCCTTTCTTAATTATAACTATTTCCGGTCCCATCCTCATGATCTTTCTTGCAGCTGAAACAAGATTGAATTCACCTGATAGCTCTCTGGCTTCGCCGTCATTAATAACAAGAAGATTGACCAGCTTAAGTGTTTCCAGGAGTTCATCGTAAGCACCGTCAATCCAGAAGTTCATAGTATCGCACATAATCAGCTTAGGCTTATCAATCTGATTTACTACCTTTTTCTGAAGGCTTGGATGCAAATTACCAAGGCATACGTACTTGCTATCCCTGAAGCTATCCGAAATTATGGGATCAAATTTTTCAAATACATTTAGTTCAGTCACCAAAGATTCTCGTGTGTTGAGATCAAAATCATATTTACCGTGCCAATGAAAAGTCTTGTCAGTTTTTGAAATTTCAAGTCCCGAGATGTCGATCTTCTTTGATCGTAAGAATTCAATTTCTTCCTGCGGAAAATCATATCCGACTATGCCGACAAGCCTTACTTCATCAGTAAAGTAACTTGCCGAAGTAGAGATAAAGGTTGCTGACCCTCCAAGAGTTCTTTCAGCTTTTCCAAAAGGTGTTTCAATTGTGTCAAGCGCAAGGGAACCGATTACTAATAAACTCATTAATTTTATGTTTTTGCAAAATTACCTATAATGCAAGGGTTATTCAAGAATTAATAAATGCCGCACTGCTGACCAAAACGTTTTTGCATTTCGAAAATTCATTCGAAATCAAGCTGGAAAATTAGAAAAAAATCGGTTCGGAGAAACAACCCGCCCGCCTGTCGAATTACTACTCACTTGAACCGAATGACGGCGGACAGGCCTCATCCTAATTGCCGTTAA
>CALEVL010000026.1 GCA_937924675.1 uncultured Ignavibacteria bacterium
ATTGTAGAATCCTTCCAGCAATAATCTGACTTTCAGAACCCCTGGTAAAATGTCAGTGAAAATAACTGTTTGTGTTAAGTCTTGGATAATAATTGCTGTTTCAAGTTTCACGGTTGTGTCACCGGCAAGATTACTCTGCATAATCAACGTTCCTAACGAATCCACATAAACCTGAATCTTTTCATTCCCGCCCAGGTTGAAGTTCATTTCTATAAAACTCTTAAATGAAGATCTTGTTTGCTCAGCCGTATTTCCAGGCAAGTATTGAAAGTGTGATACTGTATTTCCCAACGTTACCCTGATTAATCCGTTACCGGTGGCAACGCCGCCATGCCAGTTCAGTTTTTGGATCTGCAGTCTCTTTTCTTTCCCCTGTTGTTTGCCGTCAATTGTCCAGTAATATGACTTTGCAGTGACAGGTTTGCCATTGGCTCTCTTAAAAGATAATGTACATGTTTCATTGTTGTTGACTTGACCAGACTGAAAGTACTTTTCCTTAGGATCATCCTGTGCCGGATAATCACTGAAACAAGGTGAGTGATGGACAATAACGTCATCAGATGCAAACTTTATGTGAAGATCATTGCAGTTTTTCCCTTCAGTATTCTTGAATGGAATCTTCTTAATGTTTGCCTGACTGAAGAGGTTTGCTGCAAAGCAACTTAAGATTACCGTGATTAGAATTGAGTGTTTCATTTTTGATTCTCCTTTTGTTTTGGTTGATTTGAAATTCATTTCAGTTTCATTAGTTGTTCAAACTTAAGTTTGAATGGCTCGTTAACCAAAGAAACTTTTCGGGGTTTTCTCACAATATTCTTTCGGAAAACAATATAAATACCTGCATTTTGATAAGATTTGCGGCAAATACTTTTGCTTTAATTCTCACACCTGAACATTCAGAATCTCAATTGACTTCATTTGTATATGGGAAACTACTGCAAAACTGAATGCGGCTCTAAGTGAATTGTTTATCCTCATTCACATCTGTAAATTGCCGTCGCTGAATATAATGATCACATTCTGTTCAGCATTCATTAATCACATCAACACTTATGACCTGGATTGACTCAATTTGGATTGTATGCCTTGCAGGGATATTTGTATTTCTATTCCTGACAAGAGACAAAACAGTGGAAGAAAAGAAATCAAACTAAACTAAAAGAAATTACTCTTGGCAGATAACAAAATCATTTTTTCAATGGTGGGAGTCAGCAAGATGTTCCCGCCACACAAGCAAGTACTAAAGAATATTTACCTGTCCTTTTTCTATGGTGCAAAGATCGGAATCATAGGACTCAACGGATCAGGCAAGTCAACTCTACTCAAGATCATTGCTGGTCTTGAAAAAAATTTCGAAGGCGAAGTTCATTTCACAAAAGATTACTCAATAGGATTCCTTGCACAGGAGCCTGAGCTTGACGAAACAAAAACAGTGAAAGAGATCGTTCAGGAAGGTGTGCAGGAGATAGTTGATGTTCTTAAGGAGTATGAAGAAGTAAACAACAAATTCGCCGAACCGATGGATGACGATGAGATGACAAAACTGATCGAACGGCAGGGCGAGCTTACGGAGAAAATTGAACACATGGGTGGCTGGGAACTTGACTCACGGCTCGAACGAGCGATGGATGCTTTGAGAACTCCTGATGGCGATACTTCTGTGAAAAATCTTTCCGGTGGCGAGAGAAGAAGAGTTGCACTTTGCAGACTTCTTTTGAAGGAACCGGATATACTATTGCTGGATGAACCTACTAACCATCTGGATGCGGAATCGATTGATTGGCTCGAGCAGCATCTCAAGCAATACAAAGGAACAGTCATCGCCATAACACACGACAGGTACTTCCTTGATAATGTTGCCGGATGGATTCTTGAACTCGACAGAGGCGAAGGAATTCCTTGGGAGGGAAATTATTCTTCCTGGCTGGAGCAGAAGACGAAGCGACTTGAAATGGAAGAGAAGCAGGAAAGTAAACGCAGGAAGACACTTGAGCATGAGCTTGAGTGGGTAAGAATGTCGCCGAAGGCAAGACATGCAAAATCTAAAGCAAGGCTTCAGGCATATGACAAGCTTCTCAACGAAGACACGAAGAAAAAAGAAGAGCGACTCGAGATCTTCATTCCAAACGGTCCGCGGCTTGGCAATAAGGTCATTGAAGCAGTTAATATCTCCAAAGCATTCGGTGACAAGATACTGTATGAGAATCTAAGCTTCTCACTTCCCCCGGCGGGAATTGTTGGAATCATCGGTCCAAACGGTACAGGTAAGACGACATTGTTCAGGATGATACTTGGAACTGAAAAACCCGATAAAGGAAATTTTGATGTGGGTGAGACAGTAACGATAGGTTATGTTGATCAGGCACATGAACACATTGATCCTGAGAAGACAGTTTGGGAAGTGATTTCGGGCGGTAGTGAGTTCATAGAGATCGAAGGAAAGCAATTCAACTCACGGGCTTATGTTGCACGATTCAACTTCAGCGGTGCTGATCAGGGTAAGAAGGTCAATATGCTTTCCGGCGGTGAGAAGAACAGACTGCATCTTGCTATGACTTTGAAATCGGAAGCGAATGTGTTATTGCTTGACGAACCGACGAATGATATTGATGTGAACACATTGCGTGCGTTGGAAGAAGGCCTCGAGAGCTTTGCCGGATGTGCCGTTGTAATTTCTCACGACAGGTGGTTTCTTGACAGGATAGCAACTCATATTCTGGCATTTGAAGGCGACTCTGAAGTTGTTTATTTTGAAGGCGGATATTCTGAATATGAAGAGTATAAGAAGAAGAAGTTTGGATACGTTGAGCCAAAGAGAGTCAGATACAGAAAGCTCATGGAGAACTAAGCTCATACAGTTCGGGCTTCAAATCCCAAATGACATAATCGATTTCATCTTTCCCCGGATCTGCATAGTATCCGGGGAGAGAATTCCCGAAGGTAATTCCAACCCGTTCGTTACAGACTCCATTCTTTACTCACTCAGCAAAATCTCATCAACAGATAAAGCAGAACTATTGTCAAAGATAGAAGCTGATGATTGCATCTCAGTGTTCACATTTTCAGGAGAATGTGAAATGTCTCAGATAATTCATACAATGAAGTATAAAGGTTTCAGGAGTGTGGGAGAAGTTCTTGGCAGAGTATTGGGGGAAGAGTTGAAACATCAACAGGTTGAATGTGATTACATTATACCGGTTCCAATTCACAAAGCACGATTGAGAGAGAGGGGATTCAATCAGTCCTATCACATAAGCAAACGAGTGTGTAAGATCATTGGCGGAAAAGTAATTGATGACCTGGTTGTAAGAGTTCGCAACACACAAACACAAACAAAACTTAACAGGGAAGAAAGATCTGAAAATGTTAGGAAAGCATTTCAGATCAATTATAAACACAAGCTTCATGTTGAAGGCAGTGTAGTGCTTGTGGTTGATGACGTTATCACAACCGGCGCAACAATTAATGAGATAACTGAAGTCTTGAGAACTTGTGGAGTCAAGAAAGTGATGGCGGCAACAGTGGCTATGGCAAGTTGAAGTCTGGAATTAAAAATTAAAAATTAGAAATTAGAAATTAGAAATAGGGATTTCTCACTCCTTGTCTTTATCCGTAGAAGGAAAAGAAGTTCAGCTTGGATCCCCAGATAGTACTTAGTTGATTTCATTTTTCAAAAATAGTTCGATCAAATCTACATCCTTCAGGCAAGAACTCGAAAAGAATATATTGTTTGGAAACAAGACTGATTAAGTATTCTGACCCTTTCTTAATCATATTCTAGAAAGTTTTATTTTAATTGACTCTGAACACCAAGCAGGGCTTGGTAAGGGAAAGCCTGAATTCTTGGGCTGATTCGGAAGAACTTCCATACAGAGAGAGATTGTTCTTTCATGTCGTTCTTAGAGATTATTTCTTGCATTTTTAATACTGATTTCGAAACATAGTTTTGAATAAATCAAAGGAGATGCAATCATGAAAACTCTAATTCATTGTTTGATAATCTCGTTAGGATTGATTAGTCTCAGCATTTGCTCATGTAACAATCAGACCCCTCCGAAAGACACTTCAGTTGCTTACGAGAAAATTTATACTACAGATGTAATGCCATGTTGTAACAATGTGGATCCCAGAACAAATACCGGCCCTTTCTGGACAATTTATTGCTCTGGTGGCGACATTGTGATTGACTGTCAATGTTGCGCAAATGTTTGGAATTACTATGGAGGACAGCCTCCATCACCAATAGGATGCACTACTGTTTACAACTTGTGTCCGGAAAGTTACAAATAAATAAAATTGAGAATAATGTTCTCAAAACTCTAACAACTCGAAGATGAAGAACTATATTAACACATTTGGAGCAATTTCAAGAAAGGTTCTAATTTTTGTAATTGCATTAGCGTTCCTTTCATCTGAAAACAAGACATTTGCTCAATCTTACTCTTGGTATCGGATTCCAAATTCGCCATATACTACAGCGAGATTTGAAGACATCAGTTTCATAAATGGAAGTACTGGTTGGTTGATCCACCCATACGGAGTGATCTATAGGACTTTGGATGCTGGATACAACTGGACGAAGCAAGATAGTGTTGGGATTGGATCGTTCACGGATGTCGGTTTTGTTAACGAGTCAACCGGGTGGATATCATCCCGAAGCTACAATCTTCTTAAGACGACGAACGGTGGCTTCGATTTAGTTCCAATAACCAATTTCCCACAACCGGTGCCAAGTGGTCTTGAATCAATTCATTCTCTTAGTGAGCAATTCATTTACGGTTGCGGCAGATACGATGCCTTTCCAATATTCATTAAGAGTACAGATGGAGGAATCAGTTGGATTACAAAAGATCTTTCACAGTACGTTACCGGACTTACAGATTGTTACTTCTTCAATGAAAACTCTGGTGTTGTTGTTGGACGCTTGGGTGATATCACTGCGAGTGAGACAATGATATTGTTTACTTCCGACGGTGGTCAAAATTGGGTAATAAAGTATGAAGGAAACAGAGAAAGAGAATCGGCTTACAAGATTAGTTTTCCGGACAGTCAGAATGGTTATGTTTCAACTGAGCGTTGGAACAATCCGGATAGGTATGTTATCAAGACTTCTGACGGAGGGATGAACTGGTCTGAATTATCTTTCCCTAATGTAAACGAGCAAGGCATCGGGTTTTTTAATGCAAACACCGGGTGGATTGGTGGAAATTTCAATCCAACTTACGGAACAACTGACGGTGGTATGACATGGTTCAATGCAAACATTGGACAGTTCATCAACGGCTTCCAGTTTTTTGGAGATACACTCGGCTATGCTTGCGGTCAATATGTTTATAAGTACGAGAGGACAAACAACTTGATCCAGACAAGTTCTGAAATTCCTGATGGATTTGAACTGTGTCAGAATTTTCCAAACCCCTTCAACCCAAGTACGAAGATAAATTACAGATTGCAAGTTGCAGGTGTCACGAGGCTTGTTGTGATCGATTTAATGGGAAGGGAAGTAGCTGAGCTGGTGAACGAGTATCATTCGCCGGGAAGTTATGAGTACAAGTTTTACGCAAGTAATCTCAGCAGCGGGGTTTACTACTATAAGATCACCGCAGGTGAGTTTGTGTCTGTGAAGAAGATGTTGCTCGTTAAGTAAATTGATTAAGATCCGTTTGGTCTTTCACAGGAATCTTTTTCAACACTTCGGGATAACTTTACTCTGTTTCTGATCTTCCACTTGAACATCATCTGAAGCCACAGGTAATCAATTTTTTCTCTTGGAGTCATGGAGGACAGAGGTTTTTCCAAATGCCCGTCAAACATGGGGTCAATCTCCTTGCCGGTAACCGGATTAATTGGTTTGCTCATTAAGCCTTTTAAGTTCTTTTATGTCAATTAGATCTTTATCTCTCGCGGGTTTGATAAACTCTTTTGCATAGAGCAAGTCTTTCACTGATGACACATTTACTTTTACTTCATCAAGATAGATAGTTTCTGAATTCTTCATGAGTTCTTCAAAATTCAATGGATAACTTAAGAAAATGTCTAACTGCATTGGAGATCGCTCAGCAACAAATGTATATACTAATGCATTCTTTTCTGCAACCCATCTATACCTGTTTTCTTCTTCATATAATTTCTCAACCGGTTCCGGAATTCTTGGTGAAAGTCCGAAATTCTTTGCTAATTCCACAATCTTTTCAAGATT
>CALEVL010000027.1 GCA_937924675.1 uncultured Ignavibacteria bacterium
CATACACGGGGAAGACTCTTCCATGCACGGGGAAAACTCTTCCATGCACGGGGAAGACTCTTCCATGCACGGGGAAAACATTTCATCAACAAATTTGACACTTTACTAAGGTGAAAAGATTTATGCCGCTGTTGGTCTTAACCCGCATCAACAATTTCTCCGATCAAAATGTAAATATTCCAGCGGGCGAGACCCCGCCTGAAGAGATTGTACTTGATTAACCGACTGCGGGCAGGCCCGCCTGCAGAAGGAGATTCGTAACGAGGGGAACGTTGTTTGACTTAACTTTTCTGCTCCTCACTCTAACTTGTCAAATCTTGCAAGCGATACGGCATCATCGCAATTTTCAATTCTTAATTCTCAACTCTCAATTTTTCCCGAAGGTACGGCTTCGCCGCAACTTTTAACTTTCAACTTGGATAATATGTATTTCTATAAAGCATTATTATAACTATTTTGCAACAACTTAATAAGTTTGAGTAAAGTAAATTAATAACGATGAAGATTTTTATCGACACCGCCAATCTTGACGAAATAAAGCAGGCGGCGGATATGGGAATTCTTGACGGAGTTACAACAAACCCATCATTAGTATCCAAAGAAGGACATAAGGATTTCAAAAGCATGCTTGAAAAGATCGTTGCCATAGTTGACGGCGACATCAGCGCGGAAGTCGTATCTGTTACATGTGATGAAATGGTCAAAGAAGGCAGAGAACTTGCAAAGATTCACAAGAACATAGTGGTCAAAGTACCGTTAATTGCAGAAGGTCTCAAAGCTGTTAAGATATTCAGTGCTGAAGATATCAGGACAAATGTTACATTGTGCTTTTCCCCGTCTCAGGCCTTGCTTGCCGCAAAAGCCGGAGCATACATCATAAGCCCTTTTGTGGGACGCCTTGATGATATTTCACAAAACGGTATGGAGTTGATTTCTCAGATCATCCAAATCTATGACAATTACGGATATCCGACACAGGTATTGGTTGCATCCGTAAGACATCCTATACACTTTGTTGAAAGCGCAATGATGGGAGCAGATATTGCAACTATGCCATTTAAAGTGATCGAACAACTCGTGAAACATCCGCTCACTGATATCGGACTGAATAAGTTTCTTGATGACTGGAAAAAACTGAACGGCTGATCACATAATTTTTTATTACATTGAAGAAGACAGCTTTTTATAATATTCACAAAGCACTTGGAGCAAAGATAGTCCCATTTGCCGGTTACGAAATGCCCATTCAATATGAGGGAATTATTGCAGAACACAAAACAGTAAGAGAGTCTGTTGGTGTATTTGATGTCTCGCACATGGGTGAAGTTGAAGTGCGCGGCAAGGATGCATTTGATTTTGTTCAAAGAATAACGACAAATGACGTTTCCAAACTCGAAAAAGGAGATGTTCAGTATTCTGCAATGTGTCTGAAAAACGGCGGCATAGTTGATGATTTGCTTGTTTATAATCTTGGAGATCATTACATGCTCGTTATCAACGCTTCAAACATTGATAAGGACATAAAATGGATGGAAGAAAATCTTTCCGGCGATGTGACCCTGAAAAACATCTCGGATGAAACTTCCCTGCTTGCAGTGCAGGGGAAGAATTCCATACACACTCTTCAGAAGCTTACTGACACTGATCTTTCGGCAATTGAGTATTACAAGTTTGTACAAGGCAAAGTTGCCGGGCAGGATGTTATAATCTCTCACACCGGATATACAGGAGAAAAGATCTGTTTTGAGATCTATTCTTCTTCCGATGTTGAAAAATCGGAAGCGCTTTGGAATGCAATCTTCGAAGCTGGCAAAGAGTACAACATCAAGCCGGTAGGACTTGGAGCGAGAGATACACTGAGACTCGAATACGCTTTCCGCTTATATGGGAATGACATGGACGAAAACTATAATACAATTGAAGCAGGCCTTGGTTGGATAACAAAACCGGAAAAGGGTGAATTCAACGGTAAGGAAAGAATTCTCGAGGCAAAAGCAAATCCCGGAAGGAAGCTTGTAGGGTTTATGCTTGAAGACAGAATGGTAGCCCGCCATGGACAGGAAGTTTATTCCGGTGATACCAGGATCGGTGTTGTTACAAGCGGAAGCTTATCGCCGATGCTGAACAAGAATATCGGACTTGCATACATTGACAAAGGTTTCAACAAGATCGGCACTCCCATAGAGATCTTGCTGAGAGACAAGCGACTGAAGGCAAAAGTTGTTAAAACACCATTTCTCGAAGGATAAACAGAGTAATGTCAACCGGCAGAAGTTCCGGGGGCAAGATGCAATTAAGTAAACACAATTGATGAAAAGAATTGAAATCCTTTTAACGCCGGCACAGATATCAGACGAGCTGACGCTTAAGGACAAGAACATAATAGTAATTGATGTACTGCGTGCAACTACTACTATAACAATTGCATTGGCAAATGGCGCTAAGGAAATCATTCCTACTGAGAATATTGCTACGGCAGTAAGAGTTGCAAAGGGATCCAAGAATTCCATTCTCTGCGGAGAGCGTAACGGCAGAGTGATCGACGGTTTCACATTGGGTAATTCGCCTCTTGAATACACAACCGAAGAGATCAAAGACAAAGCACTGATCTTCAGCACAACGAACGGAACACAATCGATCATGAAGTCGAAATTTTCCAAGAATTGTCTTCTTGCAAGCTTTGTAAACATGTCTGCGGTTGTGGATTATGTAAATGCTCTTGATGAAGATTTTATCATCATCTGTTCAGGCAAGCTGAGTGACTTTTGTCTGGAAGATGCCGTATGCGCAGGCATGCTTCTGAACAAGTTGAACGTTGGTAGAAATCTCGAACTGCTTGATTCAGAAATTGCAGCAATGAATCTTGCAAATGATCTTGCCATGTTGCTCAATATTCCATCTCAGGAGAAGATTCTCAGACTTTTCAATATCTCCGAACATGGAAAATATCTTGCCCAGATAGGTTTTGAAAAGGATCTGGAGATATGCTCAAAAATAGATTCTTATCCTATAATTCCTTTATTCAGGAACGGCGTGATCAGACTGAAAGAGCAATTTGACAGCGAAGGTGATCAGAAATCTAAAATGAAAAGGGTTAACATCGGGATAAAGCGGGAGGAAAAGCAGAAGTTAGGCGATTGATGGTATTTGCAAAACAAATTTTCATTGAATGAAAAGCAGCAAAGTATCACGAACGCGTGAGAGAAAGGGCAGTGTAAGAAAGAAAAACTCTGTCTCTAAGAACAATTCCTCTCAGGAAGATTTCAGCATCTCGGCTGAAGTGAAATTGCAATTTCTCGGATTTCTGTTTGCTCTGTTCGGAATATTATTATTCCTTTCCATTGTTTCGTACTCCTATAAAGACCAGGCAACACTTCAGAGTCTTAAGATCATAGACATTTTCCGCAAAGAAGCATACTCATCTGCTTATGTTACATTCAACTGGCTTGGCATTGCGGGCGCTTATGCTTCAGAATTTTTTGTAAGTTCATTCTTCGGATACTTCTCTGCGATCGTCGCTGTGGTTCTATTGGCAATTGGCATCAGTCTGTTGAGAAAAAAGCCGCTCGGACGCACAATTCAATTCAGCATTTATTCAATTCTGATCATGATCTGCATGGGTTCAATATTCGGACTCTCACGGTTGATGTTCGGAAAGGAAAACATATCACTCTCACTCAGCGGAACTTCAGGCGATTTCTTCGCGAATATTTTCTATCAGACTCTCGGAAGTGTAGGAGCATCTATTCTTCTCATACTCTCGCTTGGCTTGTTCATTCTTCTGGCAATTGATGGTAATATTCTCAGGACATTTGCCAAGATCAAATCATTCTTCGAGAATATGATAGAAAAATACAGAGCTGAAAGAGAAGCTATTGCGGAGGCAAGGGAGAATTCAATGTCAGTCACAAATGCCGGAATGAAGGAGACAGGAATGATAGCACAGGATGATGAAGCACTGGAAGTTCTGATGAAAGAAAGAGATAAGATCTTGAAAGTAAAAAAGACTCCGCGACAAGTTTTGGTTGATGATGAAGGCAAGCAGATCAAAGAAACTGAGATAAACCGTCCTAAGCAGGATCCGCCCGCAGACATAATCATACAGGAAAAGAAGCCGAAGACGAAACAGATCGAACCTGTACTTGTTTCTGCAGCAGTTAAAGAGAACATTGATGAAATTGATATTAATCCGGGAAACTCCAACGAAGTTGAAAGACTCAAAAGTACCAAGGAAGATGACTTCGTTGAGGAGAAACTGGAGAAGTTCATTAAGCCGGGTGTTGATCTGCTGACAGAGCCCACTCTGGAAGAATTTGAATCCATTCCGGATGAAGAGCTTACGCAAAACGGAAGACTTCTTCAGGAGAAATTGCTTAAGTTTGGAATTGAGATCGAGAAAGTGTTTGCTACTCCCGGACCTGTTGTAACATTGTACGAGCTTGTGCCTGCGGCAGATGTAAAACTGTCGAAGATAGAATCACTGCAAGATGACATTGCTCTTGCAATGAAGGCACGCGGAATAAGAATGATAATTCCTATTCCGGGAAAAGGAACAGTTGGCGTTGAGATACCAAACAAGAAAGCACAATTGGTCAGGATAAAGTCACTGCTTTCTTCACAGAAGTTTCACGCAAGCAACAAACATCTTCCTGTTGCATTTGGAAAGACCATAGACGGAGAAGTGTTCATAGATGATCTTGCAAAGATGCCTCACCTTTTGATAGCAGGAGCTACCGGCTCAGGAAAAAGTGTCGGCATAAATACGATCATCGGTAGTCTTCTTTACAAAATGCATCCGTCGGATCTCAAGTTTGTAATGATAGATCCGAAGAAGATCGAGCTTAGTCTTTATTCAAAACTCAAGAAGCATTTCCTTGCAACATCATCTGACATAAACGAAAGCATTGTAACGAGTCCTTCTAATGCAGTATCAATACTCAAAAGCGTTGAAGCAGAGATGGAGAACAGGTATGACAAACTTGCCAATGCCGGAGTCAGAAACATTGAGGCATACAACCTGAAATATTCCGAAGGAAAACTTCATGACACCGATGCCATAAGACATAAGAAAATGCCTTACATTGTAGTGATAATTGATGAGCTAGCCGACCTTATGATAACTGCAAAGCGCGAGATTGAAGAACCGATTGCAAGAATTGCACAGATGGCGAGAGCTGTTGGCATTCACCTTATTGTTGCAACACAAAGACCGTCGGTTGACGTAATCACCGGAGTAATAAAGGCAAACTTCCCGGTAAGAATTGCATATCAGGTAGCTTCAAAAGTTGATTCAAGAACAATACTTGACATGGGAGGCGCAGATCAGCTTCTTAGAAACGGAGACATGCTGTATCTTTCATCTGCATCATCAAAACCTATCCGGATTCAGAATGCTTTCATCTCAACCGAAGAGTGCGAGAAGGTTGCAGAGTTTATTGAACAACAGCAGGGATTTTCTAAGCCGTATCTGCTGCCGTCAATAATTGAGAAGAGAGCTGCTATGTACGGTGACATGGATGACAGGGATGAACTGTTTATGGAAGCTGCAAGATTGATTTTCAAACTCCAGCAGTGTTCCACTTCAACGCTTCAGAGAAGACTTAAACTCGGATATGCCAGAGCTGCAAGAATTGTAGATCAGCTTGAAGAAGCAGGAATAGTCGGACCGAAGAACGGTGCCAACGCAAGAGAAGTGCTTGTTGTTGATGAGGAAGAATTGGAGAATATACTTTGATGACTTTGGTAATTTAAATGTTTAATTGTTTCAGTAATTTTCAAACGATCCGCCAATAATTTTCATTCCCACTTAAACACCTTCACAGCGATCGCGTAAACGACAACTCCCCAGGCAAGCAATATTCCTATTGACGGCAATACATCCAGAATCGTTGCCCCTTCAAATGATATCTCGCGCAAGCTCTGATTCAGATATGTTAGCGGAAGCACCTTGCTTACAGGCTGAAGCCACTCGGGAAAATTTGAAATAGGAAAGAATGTTCCCGCAAGAAGAAACTGCGGGAGAGTGATTAGATTTGCTATTGCAGGCACAGAGCTTTCATTCTTTGCAATTCCTGAGACAACGAATCCGAATCCCAGGAATACTGTCAAAGCAATGATCGAAAGCAGAAGCATATTCACGAAAGTCGTGAAACCGTTAACCAGCGTAAAGCCAAAGAACAGCGCTCCGATCAGGATGATGATAATTGCACTCATCATAGAGAAAGTCAGGCGGCTAAGGCATTCGCTTATTATGATGTAGAGTTTTTTTACGGGCGTTGCAAAAAATCTTTTTATTACAAGTGTCTGTCTCAGACTAATAAAAATAAATGCCGTTCCAAATACTCCTGCACTAAGCAAAGAGAATCCAAGTTGTCCCGGCAGTATGAAATCAATCGTTTTGAATTTTCTTCCCTCAACAACCTGTTCTTTGAGTTCGGCAAATGATCTTCCGGTCGGATTGATTGCAAGATTCTGTTTGTCTATTACCTGATTCAGGATCATCCTCAGCATTGCTCCGAATTCCGGTGAAGCGCTTGTCGTCTTTAGCTCAGCAACAAACTGCGGATTTCCGGATGGGTCTTTCGTAACCTTTATGAGTCCGTCAATTCTGCCTTTGCTGAATTCCGACGCAATCTCCGCATCTGTCTTTCCCTTAACTATGTTGACTGACTTAATCTGAGACAATGATTCAATTATCGGATTGTTCATGTCAGATGATGAGTCAATCGCAACATCTATCCTGAAGCTTCCTCCGCTTATGAACCCGAATACTATGATAAATATCAAAGGGAAAAGAAGATTGAAAATAACTGCAGACGGGTTTCTGAACAATGCTGTAAGACTTGCTTTCGTAAGAGCAAGCATTGCGCGCATCTGACTATATGGTTTTGCACTACTCATCTCTGAGCTCATGGCCGGTTAATTTTAGAAACACATCTTCAAGAGATGCAAGCTTCTGCTCGCGCTGTTTCGAAAATCCTTTGCTGATAAGATCATCTATAAGATTATCAGGAGTGTCAATAGTAATGATCAATCCCTTGTCAATTATGCCTACTCGGTCACAGAGATATTCTGCTTCATCCATGTAGTGCGTTGTCAGCATTACCGTAGTGCCTTTCTCTCTTATCTTTCTCACAAGCTCCCAAAGATTTCTGCGCGCCTGCGGATCAAGACCGGTTGTCGGTTCATCAAGAAAAATGATTTTCGGATCATTGATAAGAGTAGTACAGATGGAAAATCTCTGCTTCTGTCCGCCTGAGAGATCTTTGTATTTGGATTTTGCCTTTTCATTCAGATCCACGATTCCTAGCATTTCATCCGGATTCACATCAACATTATAAAGTCCGGCAAACAATTCTACAAGTTCTGAAAGATGAAGATTCGGATAGTACCCTGCCGCCTGAAGCTGAACGCCTATGATGCCTTTGATTGCATTGCTATCTTTATCAACCGAGAGCCCATCTATAAATACTTCACCGGAAGTCTTTTCCCGAAGAGTCTCCATAATCTCAAGAGTCGTGGTCTTCCCTGCTCCGTTAGGTCCAAGCAATCCGAAAATCTCGCCTTCCTTCACGTCGAAACTTATTCCATTAACAGCCGTGAAGTCTCCGTACTTCTTTATCAGATTTTTAACTTCTATTATCTTCTTCAAATCCATTCAATGTTTTCAATTCTCTGATACAATACAAGGTGACCACCTAACTCGACACTTTCAATTTTCCACTTTCCATTCTCCATTCTCCATCTTCCACTTTCCATTTTCCACTTCTCGCTCTCTATTTTTAATTCTTAATTCTTAATTTTTAATTATCAATTGACGTATCCTTCCAGTCCATGCTTTCCGCCTTCTCTTCCGAACCCGCTTTCCTTGTAACCGCCGAAAGGTGATGCCGGATTGAATTTGTTGAACGTGTTCGACCATACCACGCCTGCTCTGATCTTGCTGAGCACTTTAAATATCTTTGAGCCTTTATCTGTCCACACGCCTGCTGACAAACCATAGAAAGTATTGTTAGCTTTGTCAACGGCTTCCTGCGGAGTTCTGAATGTCAGTACTGACAGAACGGGACCAAAGATCTCTTCATTTGCAATTCTGTGAGACAAAGCTACTTCAGTAAAGAAAGTCGGCTTGAACCAGAACCCCTTTGACGGAAGATCGCAGTCACACTGAAACATCTTTGCTCCCTCGTCAACCCCCGAATCAACAAGTTCTTTGATCTTGTTCAATTGCATTCTTGAATTGATTGCTCCAACGTCTGTGTTTTTGTCAAGCGGATCGCCGACACGAAGATTTTTCATCCTTTGCTTAAGCTTCTTTACAACTGTATCATGAATGCTTTCCTGAACAAGGAGTCTTGAACCGGCGCAGCATACATGTCCCTGATTGAAATAGATTCCATTGATTATACCTTCGACCGCGGCATCAATGGGTGCATCTTCGAAGATGATGTTTGCCGCTTTTCCGCCAAGCTCAAGCGTAAGTTTTTTATCTGTTCCGGCAGTCTCACGCATGATGATCTTCCCAACTTCGGTAGAACCCGTAAATGCTATCTTGTTTACTTTCGGATGTCTGACAATCGCCGCACCGGTCTTGCCATCTCCCGAAATTATGTTCACAACACCCGGCGGTAGTCCGGCTTCTTCGATAACTTCAGCGAGCTTGTAAAGTGTGAGCGGCGTAGTCTCAGCAGATTTTATGACGACTGTATTTCCGCATGCAAGCGCCGGAGCGATCTTCCAGGCCGCCATGAGCAGCGGAAAGTTCCAGGGAATAATTTGACCAGCAACTCCGACCGGCATCACATTTCTTCCGGGAAAAGCAAACTTCAACTTGTCCGCCCATCCGGCATAATAGAAAAAGTGTGCGAGTGCAAGAGGCACATCAACTGACTTTGACTCGCGGATCGGCTTGCCGCCGTTCATTGTTTCAATCACGGCAAACTCACGCGCCTTCTCCTGAATGATTCTCGCAATGCGAAAAATATATTTTGCTTTTTCTTTGGGAGGAGTCTTGCTCCAGTATTTGTCGTATGCAAGCTTTGCTGCATTAACGGCTTTGTTCACATCTTCCTCGGATGCATAAGCAACTTCGGAAAGTACTTCTTCGTTTGCAGGATTGATTGTCTCAAAATACTTCTTTGACTTAACCCATTTGCCGCCGATGAACAGATCGTATTTCTTATTGAGATTGATATGCTTAGGATCTTCTATGGATTTTGAATACTCCCATTTGATTGTCTTTGAATTTGTGCCGGCCTTACCGTTCTTTGCAGTTGCAGAGCCGTTCTTTGTGATTGTTCTGCGCAAAGAAGTTTCAGTCTTCATGTTAGTGCTGTTAGTTGATAGTGCGGCAAATTTAAGTATTCTAATGTTGATAAGAAAAACTAAACCAATCCCTTTGAATAGTTGCACGGAGGACAGAGGACCACTGATAAGTCACAGAGATCCACGGAGTACGTTCAATCTAGATCTATACTGATGCCTAAGAAATGTATTGTCAAAAGCAAGTAACGGTTTTAATAGAAATTAAATTGTAACTTCAAAATCAGAAAGGGAACCTATCCCAGGATAAGTCCCCTTAAAATTGAAGCAACAGAACAATCCTATCTTACAAGCATCATTTTCTTTGTTTCAACGTAACTGCCGGAGTTCATTCTGTAGAAGTAAACTCCACTAGTGACGCTTTCTCCTCTATTATCAACACCTTCCCAATTGACGACATAATTTCCACGTGTCATATTCTGACCCACAAGCGTGAATATTTCTCTACCTGTAATGTCAAAAATCTTGATAGAAACATATTCAGAGTTTGGTACGGTAAATCCAATCTTTGTACTTGGGTTAAACGGATTTGGATAGTTTTGGCCAAGTTTGAAATCTACCGGTACTTCATTAGAAACCTGTTGAATTCCAACTGTCCATATCTGTCTGTTCATCCATCTGTTTAAAGTATCAGCAAGCAATGAATCAGTACCTTCTCTCCAGTTTGTTAATGATGCATCATTGCCTACACCCAAAGTTGGAACATTTGCCGTTCCAGCAGCAGAGCCGGGATTTCTGTGGCAGCCTACGGCGCAGGTGTTAAGCATACCTTGAGTCGGCGAACTAACGCCGAGTTTCTGTAAGGTCTTTATTGGTCTTACAACTTTCCAATTGTGAGAGGAAATATCATAGGCAACTGCTGTAATTGCCGTCTTGGTCATATGGCAAGTTACACATCTTGATGTTCCGCCAGACTGATTTGCATTAGTTGGATCAAAAGAGTGCTTCGTATGATTTGTGATTGCAGTAATATTGGGATTGCCCACAGTTCCAAAATTAGTATGGCATTGCAGACAAATGCTGTTGTCTTCTGCGCTGCGCTTGAGTTGATGCGGGAGATTGTTGACTGACTTATGGGGATCATGACATGAAGTATAGCAGTTCATGATATTGTTATGCGGTGAATAACTCATATCCTGCCATTGCTGGTGGTGCTGTCTTGAGGTCATTGTATCAGGCCATACGCCGGGTCCGCCGACGGCATTGAAGAAATTTTGCCATGTGGGAATGTAATTTGCCAGAACATTTCCCGGTTGGTATGCGCTGTCAACAGATTCCTTCCATGCATATTCATATGTAAAATTTGTGCTGGAACTTCTCATATGACATTGTCCGCACATTTCCTGCTGCCTCTGCAGACCGGCTGAGTTCATTCTTGTTGGACCGAAAATGTTTCCGGTTCCGGGTGCTGATGCATGCTCACTTCCGGGACCATGACATGACTCACAACCGACTTTTATGTTTGTTGTGTCATTATTATTTGCCCAACCGCCAACCCACGAAGTATCTGTGCCGGTTATGTTCTTGGCGATCTTTGTACCTGTCACGTGACATCCTACACAATTTTTATCGTATGACTTTTTCCTGAATGCATTGTCAATTGCCTTCAATGTTCCGTCTGTATTGAACCAGTTACCCGGATTATAAGAAGCCCAACTTCCTGTGCCAAAAGCCAAATACTTCGTAAGATTCCATTGAATAGGTAGCATATAGTAACTCAGTCCAATCTTAACTAAGTATCTCTGCTTGTATCCTCCGCCATATGTATAGACTATGTCGTAAGTAACTGGTGTTCCGGAACTCGGATTCAAAGTTGCTTTATATACATTTCCTGCCAAAGTAAGTGTAACTGTGGCATTTCCATATGCGGAACCCATGTTTACATTTCCGGTCCAGGGAGGACGAACTGTTCCCGGTGAGGGAAGCATATGAATTTGGGCGTGCAAGGTTGCCTTCCACGGTGTAGTATAACCGCTGTTGTGGCAAGCACAACCCTGTGTTCCCACATAATTTGCTGCCGCATCCTTAGGATCATCATTTTTAAATGAATAAGAAAGAAGTCCTGCTGCAAATACTGCTGTAAGTAAAATTAGCTTCTTCATTGAGATTTCTGTTTAAGTTTTAAACTAAGTTATAAACTTTGATATAGTTTAAACTCAATTTTTGTGCCGTCAATTACAGGCATTCAAAGCATCTTTTTTATTGGTTAGTATCATAATATGGGGAATATTTTCCTGTGTTGGGGATTATATCTACAAACCGAATATTTGCGAATTCCCGGATTGACATCATAATTCGCATCACTTGGCATCAAAGCTTTTGATAAATTCCGGATATCAGAATCATGATTCACTCAATGAAGGTATTAGATCAAAGTTGCAATATGCTTATAAATCTCCTGATTGTGAATCTATGATAACTTCCTAATCTGGGAATCTGATTTCATAATGATGACCGAACTCTGCTAAAGGAAACAAGTTTTCCTCAGACGAATCAGTTTACTTTTTGAGAGAAGTTATTTATTATACTATTCCAAACAAAAGCCCTGAACCTTAAGCTCAGGGCCTCTTCCATTATCGGATTTTAAAGGGCGAATTATTCTTGTTTACGTATGAGGATTGAAAGAATCTCTATTTCAGTAATGTCATTCGCTTAACACCTAACTGCTTACCATCCGCACTCAATGAATAGAAATAAACTCCGCTCGAAAGATTGTTAGCATTAAACTCTGCCTCATGAGTTCCGGCATTCTGTTGTTTACTGATAAGATTTGTAATGAACTTTCCCGTGATGTCAAACACACTCAGCTCAACATAGCCTGCAGTACTTAGCCTGTAACTTATTTTCGTTGACGGGTTAAATGGATTCGGATAGTTCTGATACAACTCGAATCCGCCCGGGACTTCCGAAGTATTAGAAGAAATTCCCACAACCTGCGAGAGATCGATCTTGTACATTGATCTACCGTGAGTTCCTGCAACGAGATAATTGGCAGTCGGATGTACTTTGAAATCATACACAGAAACCATCGGAAGTCCTGTTCCGAGAAACTGCCATGAACCGCCGCTGTTGAAACTTACATACGCACCGACATCAGAACCGACAAAGAGCACATTCGGTCTTAACGGATCAATGTCAAATGCATTCACGGGTGCATCAGGCAAGTTCGAGCTTATATCCTGCCATGTTTGTCCGCGATTTGTTGTTCTGAAAACATGCGGCTGAGGATCTTTCCATTTCAAGCCGTTATATGTAACATAAGCAATGTTGTCATTAGTCGGATCGAAGGCCACTCTTGTTACCCATCTGTAAGGCAATGAAGTTGATACTTTTGTCCAGTTGCTTCCATTGTTGGTTGTTATCCAGACATTTGCATCATCGGTTCCTGCCATTATGATATTTGAGTTAGTCTTTGCTACTGCAATAGTTGCTACTGTTCCAAGTCGCGCCTGATTGCCATTAGTAAGATCTGGGCTTGCGGCAGTCCATGAAGAAGCTGCATTGGTTGTTCTGTAAACCCTGTTCGTTCCGTAATAAAGAATATTGTTATTATTGGGATCCATAATGACAGGAGTTGACCAGTTCTTCTTCTCTGTTGTACTTATTCCAGAAGTAGCACCTGTGAAAGATGCTCCGCCGTTTGTTGATTTACCGAGTGCACCATTCTGAGATTCGGCATAAATGATGTTGGGATTTGTCGGATCTACAATCACATAAAATCCGTCACCTCCGTAAATGCTTGCCCAGTCACCTAGTCCGCCTGTTGTTGTTCTGTTCGTCCCGTTATCCTGAGTTCCGCCGTAGAGTCTTTGCGGATTTGTCTTATCAATTCCAATTTCATAGAACTGAGTGACCGGCAGACTCGCAACTTTAGTAAATGAGCTTCCGCCATTTGAAGAACGATAAATGCCTCCGTCATTGCCGAGCAACAAAGAATTGGGATCTCCCGGCTTGAATGCAAGCGCATGCTGATCAACATGAACCGAACCGGAGATCTCACTCCATGATGTACCGGAGTTAGTGGATTTCATCACTTCAAGATCAAGAACATATACAATATCAGGATTTGTCGGATGAACACGAACCTGTCCGAAATACCAGCTGAATGTGGAAAAGCCGCTTTGCAGTCCCCCGCCGTTTGCATTGGTCCAGTTGAGCCCGGCATTGGTAGTCTTGAAGAAGCCTGAATATGTTGTGCCGTTCGTGTATAGTGCATAGGCAATGTTTGGACTTGAATTGCTGATACTAAGGCCGATCCTACCTACATTTGTTGTCGAAGAATTTGGAAGCCCGTTTGCTGCACCAAGCACAGTCCAGGTGTTTCCTCCGTCAGTTGTTTTATGAATTCCGCTTTCCCTTCCGTAAAGCTGACCGCCGTTTGGATATCTTGTTCTCTGCCACATTGCAGCCATCATGTTATTGGGATTGACGGGATCCATAATAATGTCTATCGCTCCGCAAGAATCTGAAACATATAATACTCTCGACCAAGTAGCTCCGCCGTTATCGCTTCTGTAAACTCCCCGCTCAGGATTTGGTCCGAAATAAGATCCAACAGCCGCAACATATACTCTCAGTGGATTTGCTGGGTTAACAAGAACTCTTCCGATGGATACTGTATTCTCGAGTCCGATCCTTTGCCATGTTGCTCCGGCGTTGGTTGATTTATACACACCGCCTCCGGAAAAATTATTGTGTCCTCCGTTGGGTTCGCCGGTGCCAACATAGACAATACTCGGATTGACGGGATCAACTGCAATATCACCTGCTGGAAGCACTGCTTGCTCATCAAAGACCGGTGTCCAGGTAATTCCGGCATCTGTTGATTTGAACACACCTCCGGTAGCTGCTCCGGCATAGACTATGTTCGGATTCACAGGATCGTACTCTATATCGGAAAACCTTCCCCCGATATTTATCGGTCCGGCGAACTCCCACGCAGGAATTGAATTGTCATTAAGGACTTCCTGTCTCATTGTCTGAGCTTTTTCGAGAGCTTCAAGATGTGCAGACGGATCTGCCTGATAATGGGGGAACGTTCGTTTTATGTATTCAATATCTGAAGGATACTTGCCGGGTTTTTCTTCTTTTGTTATTGGTTCAGATTTTTTGCTGTCGCTGAAAAACTTCAGACTGATTACAGATCCTGTTATAAGTAAAAGGACAGACAAAATTGTAGCAAATTTGTTGCGCTGCTTCATAGGAATTTTTCCGATTAATTTGAAACAAAAATATAGAATTACTTGAGCAGATAAAAGCGCTTATGGAAAGCAGCCGTATCCCTAATTTAGCCACACATAGCGAGAGTGAAGACAGATTGCCGCTGTTGAGCATTAAGAAAAAGGCACACGGACTTTCCGCATGCCTTTCATTATTCCAATTTCTAAAATCATAGAAACAGGGAGCCTTAACTCCCA
The DNA here is from genome assembly GCA_937924675.1 of uncultured Ignavibacteria bacterium. GTDB lineage: Bacteria > Bacteroidota > Ignavibacteria > Tepidaquicellales > Tepidaquicellaceae > JADJAH01. The sequence continues at coordinate 14,739 of CALEVL010000027.1, forward strand.
ATCTCCAAAATTATTTTACAAGAACCATTCTCTTCGTCTGAACAAAATCCTGGGCGTTCAATCTGTAAAAATAAACACCGCTTGGAAGATTGGCAGCACTGAATTCATATTCATAAAGTCCCGCATTTAGCTTTTGATTTACAAGCTTGCCGACAAGACTTCCCCTTGAATCATATACATTCAACTCAACATTGCCTGAACTTGGAATGGCAAACTTTATCTTTGTTGATGGATTGAACGGATTCGGATAATTGTCTCCCAGACTGTATTCCTCCGGAACAACCGACGAAATTACATTGATACCAACAGAAGTTCTGACAAATGTAACAAGGAAAGAATTTGCAGCTGATGACGAATCAAAACCGTTGTAAGCCCAACCTCTCCAGCTCGCTCTTACCGAATCACCGGTTGTTCCCATTGTTTGCGCGAGTGTATCAAGGAAGCTCTTCCTCATAGTAATGAGCGTATCAGCGCCGTTGTTATCGCTTGTGTATGTGTAATCAAGCGTAGTTCCGATCTTTCTGAATTTGATCTTATACCTGATAGAATTATCAGTACCCGCAGAATTCCAGACAAATTGCTGAGTTCCGGTCATATTCTGAGCCACTTCTATCCTTGTGAGTGACGGAGGTGAAACTACATTGAATGTATTTAGATTCAGAATGATCCTGAATGCTGCATCGCAAGTATCACCAATCGAAGGATTCGAAGAATCTAATATCCTGATCTTGGCTTGCTGAGTTGTTGATATTGCCGGCAATACCCAGTCATATTGTCTTTGTGAACCGGGGACATTGTTCTGAATTGTCTGCCATGTTGAGCCATTGTTTACCGACAATTCGAGATTCACATTTCCTGTCAAGGATGATCCCCAATATATTACAGTAGAGTTACCTGTTCTGAATGACTCTCCTCCGTTAGGATAACCTAAAGAAAGTGGTCTGGCGGAAACATACATGCATCCCGCAGATTCAGCGCCGTTCCTCAGAACTTCTCTCGGCATTGGTCCGAATCCCTGAACCAAACTTATTGAACCGTTAAGATGGCAGTAGCTCATGATAGTACCGACTCTCGGAATTGCCGGTCCTGTATAGCATCCGCCTTCTGTTTGATAGCAGCTGTCGATTGGGCCGCCATTCCAGCTGCAGCTGTGTGTATGCGGTGAACCAAAATTGTGGCCTGTTTCATGGGCAACTACCATTACATCCCATGAATAAGTAGGCAATGGAAGTATTGGTCCATCTGTGTTGCTGAAAGCATAACCAAATCCGCCACTGGTACTTGAACACAGGGCTCCGACCCAAGCAATTCCTCCCATGTTTCCTGCTCTTCTGCTGATCATGTGAGCAAGAGTTCTCTGGACAGATTGCTGGTTTGCATTCCATTCCGCTCTGAACTGATTTAGCACTGTATTGGAATTTGTTCCTGTATATGGATCCGGAGTTGTCCAAACTCTGAGATACGGGATCACAAGTTTTACATTCACTTCCTTCATATAAACTGAAGAAACAGCTGACATAACTGATACGGCATAATTGGTGGCTGTTTGAACAGATTGCTGATAGGCAATATAAGTTGCATAGTCAATCTCTATGGCAATTTCAGCAATGTAGAGGTCTGTCGGACTTGCATCAGTAATCTCTTTGCCAACAGCTCTTTTAATATTTTCAATCTGCTCTGAAGTCAGATTGTCATCTGCAAAACAGTTGAAATTATTCTTAGAAAGCAAGTCGCTTTCCTTGTACAGTGCGTACTTTCCTGTTTCCTGACCTGATTTATTCTTTACTTGCCCGATAACAAAATTATCATTTCCGGAGATCATCAGCCCTACAACATTATCCCTCGAAAATGTAACTGATATCATTGTGTTGTCAAAACCTTCGAATTTTCCTCTGTATGTAACAGCAAGGTCGTTCAGTATTACTTCCTGATTGCCCTGCGCGGTTCTTGTAACAATCTTGGCGTTGGGAGTAAAAATGTCGAATCTCTCAAGGCTTACATTGTAAACGTTATTCTTATATGGTATCTGAAAAGTGATCTCAGGATTCTTGTTGTCACAAAGGCTGTTTAGTTCATCTTTGTTAAGGTTGAAGATCTCCGCATCTGTAACTACGCCTTTGAGTTCATTGTTAAGTAGTGAAGAATTATCACTTGCTGTGAAGAGATTGTATTGCTTCTTTACCTGTGAGTTTGATGTCGAAGAAATGAACAGTGAGACAAAGAGAATACAGACAAAGCTTGTAGTTAGCTTTCTTTTCATTTTTGGAACGATTGTTAGATTTGAAATACTTTTGTTTTTAGGTCGGGTAAAATAGGAATAAAAATCTGCAATTGAAATGTTTGATTTATGATTTTAGCTTCTTTCATTCATGCACTTTGAATTGGCCATTGTTCAAAAAAGCTCAATTGTATCCGCCCACGGCCACTTTTTTAATAGTTGGCAGGAATCATTGAGCTGTTCTGTGCCGCAAGTTTTACATCTAACAGAAAAAATATGACTTCGCGCTGATAGATACTTCTAAAATGATGAACCGAAATCTTATTTCAATCAGTTTTATGTCTGCTCACTCTCAAAAAGTTCAATTAGTGACTTCTCGCGTTCCGGAGTCAGACCTGACCGCAGTTTCTTTTCTTCTCTTGAAGACAGGTATTCAAGAACATCTTTGATAGTATTCTCAACTGGCGAAATTCTCATACCTTCGTTTAAAGCTTTGGAAATACTTACTGAATTTGTTCCTGACCAGTCTTTTGGAACCCAAAGTGGAAAATCCCTGTAAGGTGCAATCTCATTCTTCATAAGAAACTCCTCATTCATTTTTACAAACTCCGGAGTGACTCCCGTAACTTCGATGCATTTCGAAAGCAACTCACCGAATGTCTTTTTACTTTCAGGACCTGTAACATTATATATTCCACCTGCTTTCTTCTCGACCATGTCCAATGTAAATGATGACAGGTCCTTTACATCAATGTATTGTACCTGCATATCGAAATCTTCAGGCACTGCCATTCTGCCGCCAAGAGAAGTTCTTGCAGGCCAGTAAGAAAACCTGTCTGAAAGATCATCATAACCTACTATTAAGCCGGAACGAATATTCAAACCTGCATCACCATAACTATCTTCTACAACTTTTTCGCAAAGGCGTTTTAAAGGACCGTAAGCTTCTGACATGTACTCTTCATTGTTTTCGTCTTCAATTGTTCCCACTTCTGAATCTTCCGTTATGCCAACTTCTGTCAGATTCTTATAAACTGAGATACTTGAGATGAATGTGTAATGCGGTACATTATCTCTGAAGAATGAAGTCGAGATTTTTAATGCCCTGGGAAAGTATCCGCAAGTGTCAATGACCGAATCAAATTTTCTGTCACCAAGTTTACTGAGATCCGTGAGTCTGTCTCCATGTATCTTTTCAACTTCCGGAAACAGCTCCGGATTATGTTTGCCGCGATTGAACAATGTTACTTTATGCCCGCGCTTCAGAGCCTCAATAACAATGTGCTTCCCGAGGAAGATCGTGCCGCCTAAAATGAGAATGTTCATGACTAATTTTGATTATTTATTTAGAGCAAATATACGCAGTTGCCTCGCAATTGTTTTGTCTTTTTTTACCTGCACAATATGAACTTTTATCCATAAGCATATTCATTTTTTTAGAACAACCTTTGAACTACTTTGCACAACTAATAAAAACAATTGGATCAGTTTACAGCAAGACTTATTGAGAAGAGAGAAGTCGCAAAGAACAGAATGGCTTTTCTGTTCGTCATCAAGAATTCCGCATATAAATATCAAGCCGGACAATATGCGCATTTCACAATTCCCTTTCCGGTTGAGGATGATAAAAAGGGAAACACAAGACCAATGTCAATTGCCAATGCTCCATCAGCAAATGGTAGTATAATGATAGTTGCACGTATTGGAGAATCTGCATTTTCACAAAATCTCATGGCATTGAAAGTAGATGAAGAAATACTTGTAAGTGAGCCAAAGGGTGAGTTGAAACTTCCGGGGGACAAAAACATTCCGGTAGTATTGATTGCAGGTGGAACCGGAATTACACCTGTGCGTGGATTCGTTGAAGAAGAAATAAGCGGCAATTCAGGGAGAAAAATGCTTGTCATTTACGGAAACCGGAATCTGGAAGAGGCAGCATTTGCAGAAGAGTTTTTGCAATGGGAGAAGATGAATTCGAATCTGAAATTTGTTCCGGTGTTTGAAAACACAGCGAACGCTGAAGGGAATTACGAAGCAGGATTGATAACAAATGAAATTCTGAAGAAGCATATCTTAAACTTAGATGAACATTTTTATTTCATAATTGGACCAACGGGAATGGTAGAAACTGTATCAGCTATTCTTACTTCATCAGGAGTAAAAGAAGAGAATATCTTGGTTGAAAGATTTTCATGAAGCCGGGCTTATAATTTTTGCGGGCCGAACACATGATAAAACAATTTGATAAATGCCTTTTCAAATAGCTGTATCTCTTCTGCAGTTTACATTTTGAAATCAGAATAGATTACCTGCTGAACGAAACAAAATCTCCTTCTGTAACTCCATGCCTTTCAGAAAATCCGCCCGCTACTTCAACCACAAACATTGCCGGCTTTTCGGAAGGCAATGAATTCTCGGAGAAGGGAGTAGTGTTCCTGTAAATCTTCACAATCTCCTTATCAGAGTTTACATACATTATATCAAGCGGCATGATCGTATTCTTCATCCAGAATGATTGAATCTCCTGCTTTGGAAAAATGAAAAGCATTCCTTTGGAATCATCCATTGATTTTCTGTACATAAGACCTATCTCACGCTCCCTGTCATTGTCAGCGATCTCCACTTCTATTTTCCTGACAACCGTCTTCTTATCCTTCTTGAGAAATTCCAGCTCTCCTTCTTTCACAAACTGAGGCTCTTTAACACTCTTTATCCTTTCTTTTGGATCTACGACAACAGGTGTATTTAACTTAACTTCTTTCTTGAATCCATACTCATAAGCAAAGTAACCTGCTATTGCAATAATGACGGCGATAAGTATATACTTTGAATTGCCGCTTGATGAATTTTTATTTTCTTTTGACTTATTCTTTTCTGACTTCAATCTACTTCTTTAAAAATTCTCTGATACACTCGATGAGATAGTAATTTTGTTCTCTTGTCCCGAGTGTAATCCTTGTTTCAGTTTTAAATGCTTCTTCATCGAGGAATTTGATCAGCATGTTTCTTTCTTTCAGAAATTTGTCCAGACCCTTGCGGATTTCCTTTGGCATGTCAACCAGCATGAAATTAGAGAACGACTTGTACGCCTTGAAACCGGGCATCGAAGCGAATTCTTTGTAGAAATATTCTTTGTCTTCCTGCATCATGGCAGTCACTTTCTGATAATAATCCTTGTCATCAAGAGCCAGCATCGCAAGGTTCTCCGAGATAAGATTGTAACCCAGATATCTTGTCGTATATCCTTTGAGCTCTTCAAGATTGTTTCCGGCAAAACTGAATCCGACACGGGCACCGGCAAGTGCAAAGTATTTCGAGAAGGTTCTGCATATGATAAGATTCGGGTATTCGTCTATGTATGGTTTGATATAGCTGTTGTCTGTAGAACCAAATCCCCAATATGCTTCATCTATCATCACAATCGCACCTCTGCATACATCCAGGAATTTTCCAAGATCTTCCTTTGTGATCATATTGCCAGTTGGATTGTTCGGTGATGCGATTACAACAATCCTTGGCCTCTCTCTTTCATAGATCTTTATCATCTTATCCACATCATAAAGAAATGAATCAACACCTTCGAGCTTTCCCTTTACCATCGGATATTCAACGTTGAATCCTCCTACTTCATAAGCAACTTTCTTGTAATACCACCATGCCTCTTTTGGAATGAGCACTTTATCACCACGCGTTATGTATCTGTGGATCAGCTGCTTGAGTATATCCTCACTTCCGTATGAAAGGATTATCTGAGTTTCCTTGAATCCGAAGTCGCTTGCAATCCTTTCGGAAAGTTTTGATTTGACTCCTCTTGCAAAATCACGCGAGTACCATGCAACATCTTCAATACCTACGTTCTTCAGGTATTCGTAAACATTTGGAGTTGGTCCGTATTGCGATTCGTTTCTGTCAAGGTATTGAATAGTGTCAAACTTTAGTCCTTTGTTCATTGTTGTCTTATTTTTGTTTGCTGCTTTTTGTTAAAAAATTTGAAACGCCTTTTCTGCAAGCATCTGTCATTCTTGTGATTGCATTCAGATCAACTGCATACTCAAGTGCAGATTCCAAACTCATGGAATTAATATTGCTGAACATCTCTTTGGTGAGTGAGATCGAACTTGGAGGAAGACTGTTCAACCCGTTGCATATCTCGGCTACCTTTGCTTCGAGCTGTTCCTGAGGTACAACACAGTTTGCAAAACCCATTGTAACAGCTTCCTGACCGGTAATGAATCTTGAAGTCAACAATAAATCCTTTGCATCCTTTTCAGAAACTCTCTTCAACAGAAATACCATTACAATGGCAGGAATGAATCCGATCTTAACTTCTGTATACCCGAATTGAGCTTTATCAGATGCTATTATGAAATCACATGCGCTTGCAATTCCGCAACCGCCCGCAAGTGCATATCCGTCAACCATTGCAACGACCGGCTTTTTGCAATTATAAATGGAAAGCAACAGACTCTTGAATCTTGATGAGTCTGCCCTGTTCTCAAGTATATCATATTCGGATATCTTCTGAAGATAATCAAGAAATAGTCCCGAGCAGAAGTTTCCACCGGCACCGGTCAGCAAAACTGTTCCGGTGCTTTTGTCTTCTGACGCTGATGTCATTGCAGCTGTAAGTTCAGCAATCATCTCTTCATCGAGCGAGTTTCTCTTCTCCGGCCGGTTCAGTGTAATCCTTCGGGTCAACCCGTTTTGTTCAACCAGTATCTTGTTGTATGACATATTCCGGAATTGTGATTTATGTTATATAGTTTATGAAGAAGTTTTTTTCGTATTCCGTGATCTTGCTTTCAATGAAGAAATGCTCCCGAAGCATTTCTTCTGTTATTACATGAGAAGTATAATCTGATTTTACAACTCTTCCTCTATTCATCAGAATACACTTTTCTGTGAAGCTCAAAGCAATATTAAGATCATGAACAACTGCGACTATGGTCAGCCCGCTCCCGTTCAGGTTCTTCAATAGATTAAATACTTCGTACTGATGATTCACATCAAGAAATGTCAGCGGCTCATCTACAATAAGTACTTTTTCAGAAAGATCTGATGTAATATCAAGCTGAGCCAATGTCATTGCTATCAATGCTTTCTGTCTCTGTCCGCCTGAGAGATCACTAAACTTCATTCCAGAAATATTCTCTATTCCGAGTTGTGAAATACATTGATCTGTTATCCTCCTGTCATCTGCGTTGTTGGAGAATTCAAAAGCTCCTTTAGAATGATACCTTCCAAGCATAATCAATTCGCCAACTTCTATTGCATCATTTACAACTGAAACACTTTGAGGTAAGTACGCAAGTTTGCCAGCCAGTTCTCTCTTTTCATATTCTCTGATGTCCTTTCCGGAAAGAAGTATCTTGCCATCATAATTTCTGAATTGTCCTGTAAGAAGTTTGATCATAGTTGATTTTCCGGAGCCGTTCCTTCCAACAACTGAAACAAAAGATTCATTAACTATTTCAATACTTACATCACTTAACTCGAACTGACTGCCATTTTTTCCATTATATGAAAATCCAAGTCTGTCTGTTTCAATAATTCTACTCATCTTACTTTCTCCAGTCTTCTGGGATCAAAATAGCCAATGAATTTTCCGGTATGAATCTTTGGATCATAATCCAGCAAAGCAATTCCGCATTTGGCAAATCCGTCAATTCCTGAACTGCTGCCGCAAAGTGTGTCTAAGAGAATGCTCATCTTCGGCTCATGACCTACAAGTGCTATGTCATTCAGTGCGCTGTGCAACTCGAGCAGAGATATGACAGATGAAATGGAAGATTCATTCTTCAATTCATTTACAAGTTCCACTTCGCCTTTAAACTCTATTGTTGCAGCAAGTATCTCCGCAGTTTGTACTGCTCTTATCAGCGGACTGGTGAATATCTGCTCTATATCAGTCAGTCTCTTTTTAAGAGATACGAATACTCTTCTTGCCAATGCTCTGCCGTCACTCGTTAAAAATCTCAAGTCATCAGTTCTGACTGTCTTCGTTTCCTTTTCTATAGGGTTAGTATGTCTTATGAGAAATAGTTTCATGCCGAAGCCGTTTCTCTGCTTATGTGTTTACACTCAACAATGTCTCTCCCGTTGGGTGTATTCAAAATTACTCGTTCTATTCTGTTTGCAGAAGTTATTCCTTGATCTGATCTGACGCGAATATAGTTTGAAGTATAACCTTCTACAGTACCGTTTTCTCTTGGTGATTCAAACAATACTGTTGCTTCTGTTCCGGCATTTATTTCATAAAACTCAAATTTCTTCTTAGCGGAAAGATTTCGGAGTGTTTCGTTCCTTGCTCTTCTTTCATGAACATCAACCCGTCCCTTCATCAAAGCAGCATCAGTATCTCTTCTCTCTGAATATGTGAATACATGAAGATAGCTTATGTTCAGGGAGTCTATGAATTCAAATGTATTTCTGAATCTCTCTTCATCCTCACCCGGAAAGCCCGTGATCACATCCACTCCAATTCCTGCCAAAGGCATGCTGCTGTTTATCTTTGAGATCAGTTCAGCATATTGCTCGTTTGTGTAACGGCGCCTCATCGCTTTGAGAATTTCCGGATCTCCGCTTTGAAGCGGTATGTGAAAGTGTTTGCAGAATTTTCCGGAGTCTGCAATAAGCTCAATTATTTCATCAGTAATGAGATTCGGTTCAATAGAACTTACTCTCAATCTTGGAATGTCAAGCTTCTCCAGTTCAGTCATAACATCGATCAATCTCAAACCTTCATTGTCGTAATCGCCGGTGTTTACTCCTGTGAGCACAATTTCCTTATACCCTGTGTCAATGAGTCTCTTCGCATTTTCTGTAACAATGCTGAGAGAAACACTTCTTGATTTACCTCTTGCAAGCGGTATGGTACAAAACGAACATTTGTAATCACATCCGTCCTGTATCTTAAGAAATGCCCTTGTTCTTGAATCAGTATCTGCAGAATATGCTTCATTAATCCCCTTAATATTTTCATGAGGAGATCTGAAAATGCAAGAGACATCTTTCTTCTCAAGATTTTCAATGTACTCAAAGATATGGAATTTTTCGTTTGCACCAAGTACAAGGTCAACACCCTCTATAGAAGCAATCTCCTCAGGTTGAAGTTGCGCATAACATCCTGTAACTATTACATAAGCATTGGGATTTTTTCTGATGATTCCCCTGACAATCTGCCTGCATTCCCTGTCAGCATTTTCTGTAACCGAACAAGTGTTAAGCACAAAAACGTCCGAAGCGCTCCCATATTCCAATACTTCAAAGCCACGTGAACTGAATTGTCCGGCAATTGAGGAAGTCTCGCTGTAATTAAGCTTACAACCTAAGGTATGTAGTGAAACTGTTTTTTTCATTAATGGCAAAATACGAATTTCAAGAGGTAATTAGAATGTACAATCTCAAAATGGCAGTAGTTACCTTTTCCCGACTCATCCGAAAAATGAGGAATCTTGGTTTCCTAATCTATATAGTCTAATAATTCTTGCCGATTATGATTGCAGGTGATGATTAGTTCATTTTGTGAAGAGATTAGAAGATCTTCCAACCTATGTCTGAGAAATGATCTTTTCATCCGAAGTTAATTACTCGTATCTTTTCTGTCGTTGCCGTTCCGGACTTCAAAACGGTTCGAATATCCATTAGAAAATCTTCTATGACTTCTTCTTCATCAACAACTTCAATCACCATTGGCAGATCCGTTGACAGGTCAAGCAGCTTGGATGAATGAATTATCTTATGTGCACCAAAACCCATAATTCCTTTCAGAACTGTCACACCCGCCAATCCTTTAGATTTCGCCATATCTACAATCATCTCGAACACCGGCTTCCCGTCAATCTTATCTGTCTCACCTGTAAATATTCTCAGTAAAACCTTTTCCTTGAATTCATTCATGATTCAGTTTCCGTTTATAAGTTTGTAGATGATTCTGAACGAAAATATTCCGGCAATAACTCCTAATATCCCAAGCAGATTACTTGAAAGTATATTAGAGATTGCATAAAAATATTCCCCTTCCCGAAGAAGATTCATTGTTTCGAGAGAAAATGTTGAAAAGGTTGTGAAGCCTCCAAGGAACCCAATGGTGGCAAAACTTCTCCATTGCGATGGCACAATCAATTCATCAAACATTTCCGCAAGAAATCCAACGAGGAATGATCCCATTATGTTCACTGCCAGCGTGCCCCATGGGAAAGAAGTGCCGGCGGAGTTTTGAATCACTGTAGAAACTCCATACCTGGCAATGCATCCAAGCGAACCGCCTGCTGCAATGAATATCAGCTGTGATATCATTTGTTATGATTCATTGAACTCTTAATCTTGCATTAGTAATAAATCTCCTAACCCAAAAAAAATCTGATTGCCGGAATTGTTCAAATTCTCATATCTTTCCGCCTCCGCGTCTTTGCGTGAAATATTCTCTGTGCCTCTGAGCCTTTGCGTGAAATTTGTTCATCGACTCTTTATCTTAATTCCTGTCTAGCCTGCCGCTTGATATGCAACACGAAGCCACTCTATAACTTCCTTTGTGATCTCGTCTATATTCTCAAGCTTTATCTTATGAGTACACATTGAATTAATCGCCTTAATTTCCTCAAGAATTCCTTTGGCGGATTGTCCTTTCAAATTCAAACCGATTTCATATCTGGTCTTCGTTGCGGGTATCAGCATAGCAAACTGCTTCTTTCTCCTTAGACTCACGTATGCATTCTTCGGCGCAATCTCAATGTCTTTTCCCAGTTTATTTATTTCTGCAATTAGCTTGTCGTAAATCGGGCGAAGATTTTCTTTGCCTTTGTACTGAGATTCGATAAGCCTGTTGCCGCTGTCTTCGGAATCTGCAAGTTTACCTTTAGAGCTGAGTGCTATGAGATTCGCAAAACCGTGAGAAAGCGAATGCTCTTCTTTCAGAAACTTCATTATTTCACCATGCTTTTCAAACTTCTTCTTTTTCACAATCGCAACCCAATCCTCTAAGGATTTGTCGGTGTTCTTTTTGAGATTCTCGATCATGGTTATATATCCTTTATCCATTTTGCCGTATTGAGTTTAAGAAATTGATAAATGATTTTGATTCAGTTTATTATGCTATGACTCTGTATAGTTTACACCACTTTACCAAATTGTAAATCTTCCAAAGGAAATGTGACTTGATGCCCGGGTCATTCGCAATTTTGTCATAATCCGAAATTATCATCTTCATATCAAACAATTTCGTAACACCCGAACAATCTTCTTTCATTGTTCGGATAAAGTCTTCCTTAAGTTTCATCATCCAACTTCTTTCAGGAGTAGGAAATCCTTTCTTGTCTCTTCTCCAGGTTATCTCCTCAGGCAGCTTTCCATTCATAGAGTTTCTGAGAATCCATTTGCTCCAGCCATTGTGAATTTTGTAAATTCCTTCGGTCTCAAAAAGCAACTTCACCAGCCTGTAGTCAAGAAACGGCGTGCGCGACTCAATCGAGAATCTCATTGCGTTCCTGTCTTCATATCTCAACAGTGACGGAAGGATGTATGAAGTAAGGTCTTCGTAAAGTTTAACATTCAGATTGTCCGTTGTTCTGTATTTCAAAACATTTCTCCCCTTATGACGATCCATAAAACCTGAATCATAGTATCCTGCAGTTGTACTCTTCACGTTGCCGCTTTTCTGTGTGAGATAATATTTCAGACCCCGTGACGAGATATCCATTCCCTTTCTGAAATTTTTCAATACCTCAGTGAACAGACTTGCATAATTTCCTTTCCGGAAAAGATTAGAGTACAAGAATCCAAAATAAACTTCATAGCCGCCCAGCGATTCGTCAGCACCCTGCCCGTCTAGAAGCACGGTTACTCCATTCTCGCGGGCAAGCCGCATAACATTCCATTGCGCATAGGGAGATGTTCCCCCCGCAGGCTCGTCAAGCTGAAAAATGAAGTCGTCAACTTCACTTACAAAATCCGAATTGTCAGGAAACACATAATTTGAACTGCAATTCGTTTGCGCGACGATCTTCTCTATGAATTTTCTTTCATCATAAAACGCATCATCATATACAGCCGAGAATGTTTTCTGCCTGTTGCCAACCTGTGCCTTCTCACCATCATTCAAAATGATGCTGCTAATAATTGATGTTATGGTTGATGAATCCAGTCCGCCGCTAAGGCAGGTTCCTACGGGTACATCGGATCTTAATCTTAGGTTAACTGCATCGATAATCAGTTCTTCAAACTTATTCTTTAATGAATCAAATTTGCCGTTCTTATAGCTACCGAGCTCTTTGTTTACCTCCAGAGTAAAATACTTGCCTTTGTTGAACTTCTTGTTCTCAAAAGTTATGAAGTGCGATGGAGGAAGATGATTGATGCCGGAAATGAAAGTCTTTTCCGTATGATCAACAAAACTGTTCAGAAGATAATCGTAAACAATATCTTCATTCAGTTTCTTGGTGAAAGTCGGATCATCTCTGAAATATTCTATTATTGACTTAAGTTCTGAAGCAAATACAAAATACTTTTCATTGTGAAAATAATAGAACGGCTTCACTCCGAATCTGTCCCTTGAGCAGAACAACAGATCCTTCTTCACATCATACAAGGCAATTGCCCACATACCGTTGAATCTGGATAAACAATCTGTTCCCCACTCAAGATATGAATTGAGAATTACCTCCGTATCTGTTCCTGTTCTGAATTTATATCCTTTGGCGAGAAGTTCTTGGCGCAGCTCAATGTAGTTATAAATCTCTCCGTTGAAAATCAGGCAGATCGACTTATCATCATTTGTAAAAGGCTGATGTCCGTTTGGCGAGAGATCCAGAATGGAAAGTCTCCTGAATCCTAAAGCAAGATCAAAGTTGTCCGCTTCATTTGAAAGTATGTGGCTTCCTTTCTTAAGCTGTGACGTGTCGCCGTAGCATTCTTCTATGATTCCTGAGGTAGTTTCAAATAGGGCATAGCCCTCGTCATCAGGACCTCTGTGCTTGATAATGTTCACAGCGTTCTGAAACCAACTTAGGTTTACACCCTTGCCATCGAATTTCAGAACCCCGAAAATTCCGCACATCTTAGCGTTCTTTAAAGGAGAATACTACCTTGTGTGAATAACAACTTCGCATGTTACTCATTACTGACTGAGTCTGAAGTACTGACTGTTGCAGTTTCTTTTTTGCGGTTGCCGGCATATCCGATCACTCCGGCAATCAGTATCAACCCAAGCAAAACATTAGCTCCTATGCTAATTGATTTTCCCGTATAAAATGTTTGCGGCTCATACCTGAATTCGATCTTATTTTTCCCCTTTGGAACAATAAGGGATCGCAGTATGTAATTGGTCTTCAGTACTTCAGCTTCATTTCCGTTTACATATGCTTTCCATCCAAACGGCAAGTAGATCTCACTGAAAACAATAAGATTGTTACCGCTTGCATTTGCTTCGTACTCAAGATTGTGAATGTCTGCCTTTACAAGTTTGACTGATGCCGTAGAATCCGGCTTTTCGATCTTTACACTGGGATCCTTCTCAAGATATGCAATCTCTTCCGGATCAAAATTCATTTCACGAATATTGTTGAGAATGTTTATGTCTTTCTCAACTTTATACTCATCAGCAAAATAAGTCTTCGAGTTAAATGCCTTGTTCCTGTAAACATTGCCGCCTGTTCCCTTGAATGCCAGAACAAGGTTTGTATCCTGCAAAGGAGATTCCGAGATAATATACTTTACTCCTCCAAGTGTAAGCAACAAGGGATTCTCTCCGCCTGCCACATCTACGGCATCCTGATAGATCCTTATCTTTGCACCATGGTAACCGTTGAATGCATGTAACCTGAAATATGCAAGCGAGTTGTCAGTGACCAGATTTCCGCCGCGGATTTCCGCCACACGGTAAGAGTATGGATCAGGTTCATTCTTGTTCAGCCATGTTACATAATCTTTCTCTGCAAATGCACTCTTCTGATCTCCGGGGTTATCCCAGTGAAGAGTCTTGAAATTCACATTCCAGAGATCGAACATCGTAAGAAGTATCACCCCTGCAAGAAACATCTTAACTTTTACTTTCCCCGTAACATAGAAATATGCAAGCGCAGTAAGTAGCGCAATGAATAAACCGTGAAGCCTTAGATCGCTGATTATGTTATCATATGCAATAGTTGAGATCTGTTTAATGTACTGCGAGATCTGTTGTGAATTTGCTCCCTGCTGTTTCAGCTTTTCGGTGAGCGGACTATTTGCAATTGATGATGCATATGAATCCTGAAATCCGAATATGGAAACGAGTATCATTAACCCTGCTACTCCGAAGAATGCGTAAGATATTTTCTTGAATCTTTCACTGCTTCCGGCAACCGAAGCGGCGTCAACTATTGAATTCAATCCATATCCTGAAAGAATCACTATTGCAATGTCCATGAAGTGGTGTATCATCACAGGCGCCCGGAAACTGCTGAAATACGGGAAGTAATTGAAGAACAAATCATATATCACGGAGAAATTTCTTCCGAATGACATGAACAAAAACAGGAATGCTATCACAGTAAATGCCTGTACAACCGGATTTCGCCGGAAGTTATACCAGATTCCTATTATGCCGAGTACAAGTACAATCACTCCAAAGTACATCGGGTTAGTCGTGAACGGCATCTGCCCCCAGTATAGATTTGCCTTCTGGCCTTGCACCTGAACATCTCCGAAACCGTAGTAATATGGAAGAACAAATGTCAGCACTTCACCCGGACTAAACGACCAGTTGGTAGCATACTGATAATCCAAAGGAGTATCATTGGCTACTTTCGGATCAAGCTTTGCTTCAATACTTGCTTCCCCTCTGATGGAATATTTGTTGTATTCTTTCATTGACATAAGTACATCAGCGTTCATCGCAACTGCAAAGAGGGCTGCAATGACAAAGAACACACTTGCCTTAATCATGCCGGCAACATTCTCTTTTCTTGCAAAATTATAGATCAACAAGTATAAAAGGTATACGCCAATCATAAGATATGAATAAAATATCATCTGTATGTGATTGGAGTTGATTTGAATATGCAGCATCATAGCAAGGAAGAACAGGTTGAAAAGGTTCTTGTATGACAATACTTTACTATTATCTCTGGAAAGAGAATCAATCAGTTTATCAAGAAACAAAAGTATAAAAGGGAAAAATGCAAGTGAAAGAACTTTCGTGTTATGCCCGACAACTATCCGTTGAATCAAATCTGTCGCGAATGTTGCAGCAAGAGAACAGTAAAGCGCGATTAGTTTATTCCTGAATTTATAATTTGCAAAGTAGAAAAATCCGATACCAAAGATCACATAATACATCACTATGGGAAGAACGCTGTTTGTTGAGGAATTGGTGATGAATCCAAACACACTATCCCAAATGTTGTAGAAAAAATCATATTGTCTTGGATTGAATCCGATCACCGGGAAATTTGGCATCCCCATGAATATATAAGGGGTCCAAAGAGGAAATATCCCGTTCTCTTTTGCATCATTGAGGAATGTTCTGAAACTGTCGAAAGCAATATTGTCACTGGTTGCAAAAACTTTCCCACCAAAAACTCCGTCCCGAAAAAAAATCAAGACGGCAAGAATAATTATCGCAATATATATCAGCGAATCATACTTTCCAAAAATTGAAGGCTCCTGACTGTGCTTTGAAGACACTTTAGATATCCCTGCTATTGAAGTTGTCTTAGATCTGGTTTTCTCTTTGGCCATTTAATAAAAAATTTTGTAAAAATAGGTTATATGCATTTAACAATCTAATTACTTTCGAAATCAATTAGATCCATGTGTTAATTCCAGTGAAGTCTTAAAATTCTTGCACATGGAAATGGAAGGGAAAATTGCACTGCCTCTATAATTGTGCAAACAGTCTCTCTAATAATAAACATACAGAAAGAAGACAGAATCGTGAATGGCAATGAACTACTTCGATGAGATAAAATGAACAGTGAACTATCCGAGCTGTTTCCTGAAAGAATAAATACTTCAGAGGATCTTGTTGGATTGATCTTGAAGAAGTCGCTAAGAAGAAGATGCGAGAGATGCCAGTTCAGGAGGTTGAGAAGAAACTGAGAAGAGGATACTATGAGCACAAGTGTGACTATTCAAATGAGAAGATATGCAGAAACAGTTGTGAGTCAAAATCTGAAGGCAGAGTGGAAGTTAAGCTTTCTCTGTTGCGCAACACAAAGTAGCCTTACCGCTCAGAGATAATGGAGCAAATAGTCAAGCGGACTTCAGAACATTAGCGGTTGGTTACGGAGACGTATGTTCAGGAACTTTCGACAGGTGATGTGGCGGAACAACGCAGAACAGAGAATTGCGAGCTGCTTCTCAACAGGAGTTTGGTAAGCGAGTTAACGGAATCGCTAAATGAAGTAACTCGTGCCTAGTTCCATTTACAATGTTGTTGCAATACTGAATTGAGAGTATTAACGAGTGACATAAACTAGCTTCCGTTGATTTATTTGGTTTTGGATAACCCCTTGTTGATGATTCCGGCCAGTTTTTTTAATTCCATCAAAATTTTTTCGTCCTGTACTTTGTGCAGTGCATGACCATTAATTTTATCATTGAACCAAAATTTCATTAGCAGTACAATTTATGTGTGTAAGTTTTAATAAAATTAAAAACTTTTAGCCTTATGAAAACAACAATTACTTTCGTCTTAGCTATTGTTTTTCAATTGCTTTTGATTACTTCGATTTCAAATTCACAAACCACTGTTTCAATCAGGCTCGGTCCTACAACTGGAGAGGATTGTTTAGTGCTCACAAATTTCCCGGGTGTTTCATTTCCTGAACATCCAGATTTGGCTGGTTTGGCAGGCACTGTTCAAAGCAACTATTTCGCAGGCAGATCTTACTTCAAGTTTGATCTTTCCTCAATTCCTACAAATTCAGTTGTTTCAAATGCGAAGTTATCATTATTTGCAAACCCAAACCCTTCAAATAACCGGCATGAAGGTATCAACAAATCTTATCTGAGAAGACTCATGTCACCTTGGACAGCAAATACAACTTCACATGACCTACAACCAGATTTCACTTATGCCGGCCAAATCGAATTGCCGACAAGTTCATCTCCGACACAGGACTATTTGGATATAGATGTGACTAATTTCGTTAGCATGATGATAAGCGACCCTGTCCACAACTATGGTTTTCAGTTAGCGCTATGGATTGAATCTCCATACGCATCAATGAATTTTGCTTCAAGCGACTGTCCGGATGTTTTGAAGAGGCCATTGTTAGTAGTGACCTATGAATCGCCTTTGCCCGTCGAATTGACATCTTTCACTTCCCTCACTAATGGAAGGAATGTGAGCTTAAACTGGACAACATCAAAGGAAGAGAACAATTCGGGATTTGAAGTTTACAGGGCTATAGGAAATAGCAAATCCGAATTCGTCAAAATTGGTTTTGTAAAAGGAAAAGGAAATTCAAATTCAAATATTTCATATACTTTTGAGGATAAGAATCTTACAACGGGATCTTATGCATACAGTATAAAGCAAATTGATTTCAATGGTAATTCCAAGACTTACAATCTTGCAAATGACGTTTCAATTGGAGTTCCCCAGAATGCTTCTCTCTTTCAGAATTATCCTAACCCCTTCAATCCAACTACTACAATCTTGTATGATGTACCAGAAGAAGCCGCAGTAAAGATCCTTCTTTATGATCAAAGCGGAAGAGAAGTGAAGACATTGATAAACGAATTGAAAAGTGCAGGATATTTCACATTGAACCTGGATGCTTCTGATCTTTCCAGCGGGGCTTACTTTTACAAACTCATTGTCGATCCGGTTGGAAGCAATGCCACGACTTACATAGATTCAAAGAAAATGATTCTCATAAAGTGATTTGATTTAGATCGGTATGGAAATTGTCAAAGAAAAAGGGTAATCCCGGAATTGAAGGATTACCTTTTTCTTTTACAGATAAGCATGGATATAAACAACAAGCTTTTTCAACAAACAAGTTTTTCACATGTGCTAAGGCTGTAAACATGCCAGAAGTTCTTCATTGAATCATGATTTGGATTTCGGCAACTTTATGTAAAGATGGATTTATCAACTATTAATTCTTTGCCTTATGAAGACAACATTTACTTTCGTCTTAGCTTTTGTTTTTCAGATACTCTTTAATGCTTCGATTTCAAATTCACAGACTACCGTTGCAATCAGGCTTGGTCCCTCAACCGGTCAGGATGTCCTTGTCCTTTCGAATTTTCCGAATCTCAATCTTAATGGCCACAACGACTATCTTGCAACACTCTGGACTGCACAGGGCAATCAGTACATTGGCAGGACATTCTTTCAGTTTTACTTTAATCAGATTCCTTCCAACGCAAACATAATCAACGCAACACTTTCGCTTTGGGCCAACCCGAATCCTATCAACCCTCAGCATTCGCAATTGGGCCATGACAATACTGCATTCTTATACAGAATACAGACAAGTTGGAATGAAACTCAGGTTACATGGAATGAACAGCCGGAATACACAACTCTACATAAGGTTACCATTCCCGGTACCAGTAATCCGAATCAAAACTACCCGGAAATCAATGTCACGCAACTTGTAAAGGATATGTTGAAAAATCCGCAAGAGAGTTTCGGATTCATGCTGGTACAAAAGGATGAAGAGTTTTTTATTCCTGATCCCTGGTTTGATCCATGGTACAGAAGTCTGAACTTTGCACCAAGCACATACTCGGATTCTTCCAAAAGGCCTTTGTTGGTCATAATCTATAATCCCGTAGGGATCAGTCCTTCCGGCGTTGATGTTCCGGTTGATTACACTTTGGATCAGAATTTCCCTAATCCATTCAACCCTGTGACAAATATCGAGATTGAAATTCCCAGGACTTCCTTTGTAAGGCTGTCCGTCTATGACCAATTGGGAAGGGAAATATCAATGATTGTAAATGAACAATTGTATCCTGGAACATACAAGTTTCATTGGGATGGGACAAGTTATAGCAGCGGACAATATTACCTGAAGATGGAAGCTGGCGGAAAAGTGATCAGCAAGAAGATGATGCTGATAAAGTAGACCTTGCCATCATAACTGTTTCATTTTTTTCATAATTTCAAGAAATTCCTTCAGTGGCCTTGCCGGAGATCCGGTCCAGGTTTCTCCCTCCGGAATATCTTTGGTAACAACTGCACCCATGCCGACAGTTACGTTTCTCTCTATTGCAACTTTGTTCATCAGGGATGCCGATGGAGCAATCCAGGAGTAATCACCTATGGTAGTGCTTCCGCCTATCATCGAGTTGGCAATAACCGCAGTATGCTTTCCTATAACTACATTGTGTGCAATGTGCACAAGGTTGTCTATTTTTGCTCCTTCTTTTATTATGGTATTTCCTAATGTTCCGCGGTCAATACATGTATTTGCTCCAACTTCAACATTGTTCTCAATTATTACACCTCCGAAGTGGGGAAATTTTTCAAATTCATTTTTTTCATTCCTGGAATATCCATAACCATCAGAACCAATAACTGCTCCTGCATGAATGATGACATTCTCACCAATTGACACATTGTCGTATATGAAGGCATTTCCATAAATAATACTCCCACTTCCTATTTCGCACTCTCCGGCGTACACAAACGGACCTATACAAACGTCTTTGGCTATCTTTGCTTTTTTGCTGATACATGCAGTTGGATGTATGCCGTATTCCAAAGGTCTTGAAAACAGCTTGGTGGCTATCTTGATGAATGCAAGCTTGGGATTCTCTACTACAATAAATATTTTGTTTTCAATGTATTCATTTGTATCAATCTTGCTATCACATATAACAACTTTTGCCTTTGTATTTTTCAGTAATTCATCCCTGTCTTTCCTGCCGGAGTTTATCCAGACAAGCGACTCATCATCTGCGTCCTCAACCGTCTTTATGTTTGAAAAACTCAAACTCTTTGACATTCCCCTGATCTCGAAGCCGTCTTTGAGTATGTCTCTAATATGATCTGCAGTATACTTTGCCATTATCCTATCGAAAATAATCTTTTTTGGTTTAACCAAATTTTAATCTTATCACTTCAAATGCTTCCGCATATTTCTCCTTAATCTGCATGCCTCTCACTTTTGCAAGAGCAATAATTAGATCCTCACTGTTATATGCACGAAAATCCTGGGATTCATAAAGTCTCAAAGCACTTATCTTTGTATTTAGTTCGTCTTCACTTAAAGGTACATAAAGATTGTAGTTAGAATCAAAGTTGTTCCATGGCATTTCATAACCAATGATCATATTGTACTTGAATGCCCTGAGACCTTCTTCATATATTGTTCTGTGATCTTGGTGTACGTCATGACTGCTTGGAATGAATATCAATTCGGGTCTTATATCCTTGTTCAATCTGACCATTTCTTCGAGTATCTCTTGTCTGTATTGAGGAAGACAGCGAACTTCATAGTTAAAAAGATAAAGATGTTCGCTTTTTATTCCAAGAAAATCAGAAGAAGCTATTAACTCCTTTTTTATTGCATCTTTGGGAAGACCATTTGGAACAGATTTCTCACACATACTGAATACCGCATAATGTACTTCAACTCCGGCTTTCAGCATTTTTGCAATTGTTCCCCCTGAAGAAAATTCAAGATCGTCAGGATGAGGTCCTAACAGGAGAACCCTTTCTAGTGATTCAAAAATTGAAGACTTCAATTGAATTTTCTGATTAGTTGTGACAATTGCTTTGTGGTTTCGTATCTGGTGTAGTCTAATGTGACCTTGTTGGTCAAATTAATATTATTTTTCCACTTATCAAATATATTTAAGATGAAGTCATGTATGCCGTCAATATTTGATCGGTCAAATACTTCTGAATTCTCCAACGTTCTCAGCAATTTTGCAGCATCCCCATCTGGATTGCCCAAACATAAGATTGGATTTCCTGTCGCAATATATTCCATAAGTTTTCCGGAAATCAGCAACTTGCTTTCATTCATTTCGGCAAGACTATTGAACAAGAGATCCGCATTCAACATAAACTGAATCGTATCTCTGTGCGGCAAGTAATTAATTAACTCAAGTTCAGTCCATGCCACCTTTTCCTTAATTTCCCTAACTATTGATGGAGAAACTTTGCCCACAAACTGAAGTTTCAGATATTTGCAGATTGGATCATCTGATGAATAGAATCTGGCAAGTGCTTCAAGTAATGACGTTATGGGTTGACTGTTACTCAATATTCCTATGTGGCAGACAGTGAATTTATCCTTTCTCTTACTGACTCTGATATCCTTGAATGAATCGGGATCGAATCCGTTATATATGAAGTGTATTTTTCCATTTGCCTCCGGCAATTTTTCAACAAGATGGTCTCGCATAGAAGGTCCAATCGTAACAATCATATCTGATTTCTGAAGTACCTTTCTTTCAAGAATTTTGTCCCTTTCATTGGAATATTTAGTTCTGTACAAGAGCTCATTATAATAAATGTCAGACCAAGGATCCCTAAAGTCAGAAATCCAATTTATGTTAAACTTGTTCTTCAACTTCAATCCAATTAGATGAGTTGAATGCGGAGGACCTGTTGTTATGACAATATTAATATTCTCATTTTCAATAATTTTAGCAGCTTTAGGATAAGCAAAAATATTCCAGCCAATTCTTGCATCTGGTATAAAAAAATTTCCACGAATGAACCGACTTAATTTTTGGAAAAAGCTTGGGTTATCCTCCCCAGAAAAACCAAGGGGTATATTTGACCTGGGGTCACCTCCAAGTACTTTAGAATATAGCTTGAGTGGTTCTAAAGTATTTGTTTTTAAGACCCTTATATCTTTGACCTTTTCGAGAAATGAAACATCAGTGAATTTGTAAGATGCATTTTTTTCATCAGCAGTTATAACAATTGGTTCAAAGCCAAATTCGGGAAGGTATTTGCAGAAATACATCCACCGTTGCACACCTGAGCCGCCGCTTGGCGGCCAGTAATATGTTAAAATGAGAACCTTTTTCAATTAGACTTAAAATAAAGTAAGTAAAACTCTGATGCCCACACCGCAAGTACAAAAACTGTGAAAGCAATACCTGCAAACTTTGAAACCGGTTTCAGGTTTTTGATCTCTCCAATACCCCGGCAGAAAAAGTTTACAGCTCCAATCACAAAGAAAGGTATCAGCACATAATGATACCTGGGCACAGCTACAAATATGAACATCGTTGCCATCCATATTATGATGAAACCAGCTACAAAAAACTTGTGCTTCATTGGCATTAAGAGTCCCCACATTCCGGCAAGCATCACGGCAAAATAAGGAAAATTAACGAGTATCATGCTGACAGGATTTACTGTGCTGTAAATTTGGGATGATGTCTTGCCTGCCGGAGAATCCATGAAGTACAGCAATGCCATTCTCTCGCTCGAAAAAAGATATCCGAGTTTTCTGAATCCGAGCTCCACAAATTTTCCGGGATTACTTTTAATAAAATCAATCGCCTGCTTTCTGAACTCTTTTTCTCTTTTAACTTCATCCGGTTCTTCAAACAAAGGATTTGCATCGGCGGCCTGTTTGTTCCACGTTCCTGTTGCCTGCGGATTGTTCCCTTCCCACAGCGCACTTCCTCCCTGTGTTGCCAGAGTAAACGCACCCATTGTAAGTTTGTTCCTGCTTAGCCATGGTGTCAGCATCAACAGAAGTCCCGCAACAAAGTATATTGAGTATGTCAACGGCTTTTTGAAACTGTCTTCCTCGAATATCTGCTTCCTGTAAACCAGCAAATAAAGCGGAACTAAAAGGACAGACATCGAAAATGAAGATCTTACGAGTATTGCTGTTCCAAAAAGCATACCAACTAAAAACAGTTTCCTTTTCATTTCAATGCTTACTGTTGCCAGGAGTACTAACATTGAAAACAACCCGAATAATGTTTCTGTCAGCACTGCCTGCGTGTATAAAACATTTGACGGGAAGAATGCAAAGATGCACAATGCAATCAGAGAAAACTTCTCATCAAAGAATTTTGAACAGACAAGAAAGAACACAAAACATGTAAATACATCAAGAACGCTCTGTACTAATCTCACACCAAACTGTCCATCTCCGAATATGCTGTAAACACCCGCCAGAAAGATTGGATATCCCGGGACTACAAGTGCAGTCGGCCTGTCATGAAGATCATATCTCCCATCAAGCACTGACATTGCGATTTCATGATAAGTGAGGCTGTCCGACCTCAAGGGCGGAGTATCAATAAGCAACATAAACAGTCTTATTGCCAGTGCACCAAACAATAACAGAATGAGTAACCGTTGCGATTTCTTCATGTTATTTGTTTGACTCCGACACAACCGGTTCAGAATTTTCAAACTGTCCGCAAGTCACAGGCGATTCTTCCTGATATGTGACAATTGCTCGGCTATCAGCCCAAGCAGAAAGATCATCAACCCCATTATCATAAGTAATGCTGCACCAACACTCACTCCGCGCCCCGCAATCATAATTGGTATTCCCCATAAAAGTCCGGCAATGAACATGATCATGGCTATAGGCAAAAATATTCTGATCGGATTGAACAGCATTACGATGTTGAGTATTTCATGTACAGTTTCGAAAGCCGTATTTATTCCTATTGTGCTCTTGCCTGTGGTCCTTTCCTTGATGCGAATTGGATGTTCTATGACAAGATTTTTCTGGAAAGCAAATGAGATTGCAATTATGTCGCTGAATGCCATTGTATCTGGACAAATACTTAACATGCTCTTTGCTGCTGCCGTCCGGAATAGCTTCATTCCGGAGTTAATATCATAAATATCAGTTCGCGCCAATGCAGTTGAGAGATTTCTGATAATCCATTTTCCAAATGATCTGTATGCTCCTCCCGAATTTGCATCCTTCCTGCTGCCAATCACCATATCAGCATTTGTCTCATTCCTGATTGTCAGAAGTTTTTCTATGTCTTCAGGAAAATGCTGCCCGTCTGCATCAATTGTTGCCGTGAATTCGGTCACTGAATTTGTAATCCCTGATTTCAAGGCAGCACCATAACCTTTGTTAACGTTATGGGTGATCACTTCAATGTTTGAATACTCTCTATCCATCTCCGAGAGGATTAATTTGCTTGAATCCGTTGAACCGTCATTGACAACTATGACCTTCCAACTATTCCTGCCTGCAATGTCGAGCACCGATCGCAGAAAGGTTCTGAGAGAATCCTCTTCATTGAAGCATGGCATTACAATCGTGAGACTGCTATCATTCTCTGTCATGCTTGTCCTTAAGATTCTTCGTCATCATTTGAGCGATCTCTCTTGCATTATCATCATCAATTTCAGCGAGTTTACCGATCACAAGTCCTTGTCTTTCCTTTGAATGATTCTGCGAAAGCTTTTTCTTGCCTTCAAGTCTTGTGATCTTCATCCTGAAAGCAGTTATGCCCATCATCTGTCCATTCAGATAATCACTATTGAGAGAATTTGCACTGTATGTTGAATCTGAAGATTCAAAATTCAGCACCTGCCTGTTCACAATCTCAAGCTTGTCTGTAAATTCACTTATTATTTCAACGGGACCGTAAGCATGTGCTGAAATATAATTCCAGGTTGGCACTGATTGGTCTGTTTCATACCATGATGAAGAAATGTATTTGTGCGGTCCGGAAAAGATTGCGAGAGCTTCGTTGTCAATTTCTGCAAACAGATCATTCGCTGCAGCAATGTGCCCGTAAAGCGTTCCGAAGTCTCCTTCATTTCGTTCAAGCATTATCGGGATATGCGCGGCATTCAAACTCTTGCCCGAATGTGTTATGAGAATTGCGAAACTGTTGCTCTCAATTATTTCGAAGACCTCATCCTTTTCTGTAACCGCAGTATAATTTGGTATATACATTGGTCATTCCTTTGTTGAAACAACCAGCACACCTGTGCCTTCTTTGTTATCCGTATGAACATCAAGCCACATCAGTATCAAAACAAACCAAAGCGTGAACAGATAATAAAAAGGCAGTAATAAAATGAACAGCTTTGATGCACCCGCCATAAGAATAGGATACTTTATTCCGAATCTCCATGAGATCGTTCCGAATTTTCCGTAAGTATATGAAAAACTTTCCACCCTCATACCGGCACGGTTGATCTTCTCAGTTATATCTTCCTTCGAATATCCAAGTCGCGCATGTTCTTCTATAAAACTTTCATCATCTTCAGAATCCGCATCGCTTCCTCCAAGGTTTGAAGGAGTATTCACAAGAAGCCTGCCACCCTTCTTAAGTGCATTTGAAAAATTTCTGAAAACAAGCTCATCCTCCACTATATGCTCCATTACATCAACACAGAGTATGAAATCAAACTGCTCACTATAAGTCATGGTTGTAAGGTCACCCGTCTCAACTGTAACATTTCCGTATCCGCACTCGCGGAAAAAATACTTGCAGTCAGCAACCTGATCTTCCTTCACATCAATTGCCAGAATTTTTGATTCGGGAAATCTCTTCGCCAGAAAATATGTGTATTGTCCAAACCCCATGCCTGCATCAAATACATCCATTACTTTACCGGAGGGATAAAGCTCCTTAATTTTCTTTCTTACATGCCAGGAACGAAGGAACATTAGATCAAGAAGAAAATAAAATATCTTCCGCAGAAATGTGTTGCGTGATACTATGTCTCCAAAAACTTTCTTTACGGGATCGTATTTCATCTGATATTTATCTTCACTTTAATTCTTATTTGAGTTAACAAGCTTCATGATGTTTGATATGAATTCTTCCCAACTGTATTTTTTCTTCTCTTCTGCAACATTCTCACTGAACTGTTTTTCGCAATCATTGCGATAATAATTTATTACCGCATCTCCAATAGCTTTTGATGAACGCGGCTCAACAACAAATCCCGTTCTTCCGTCAATTACAACCTCACCCAAACCGCCAACGTTGGTAGCTATCACGGGCTTGTCGTAATAATATGCAATCTGAATTATGCCGCTCTGAGTAGCATCAATATAAGGCAACACAAGAACATCAGATGCGCAGAAGAAATATTTCACATCTTCATTTGGGATATAATCTGATATGATTTGTATGTTGTCTTTGAGTCCGAGAGAATTTATGAGATCATGCGTAGGTTTTTCATCCTCATAGAACTCTCCGACTATCAAAAGCCTTACGTTCAGCTTCTCAACAATATCCTTCATTGCATTGATAAGATAAGGCAGACCCTTATACTTGCGAATGTATCCGAAGAACAGCAAGACTTTTTCGCCCGGAAGATCAACATCAAATTTTTCCTTTAAGACTTCCCTTGATTCAGACTTGCTGACAGCAGGTCCGAAAATATTATAAACGGGATGTGGCGACAACATAAATGGTTTCCCTTTGTTAAATTTTAGCAAATCATTTTCCACACTCTTTGAGTGTATCATAAAATAATCACCGACTTTGAATATCAGCTTAATGAGAAACTCATCACCTATTCTGTGCTCATGAGGAATGACATTGTCGCAAATAAACATGACCCTGGCATTAGTATTTTTTTTCACATACTTGCAGATCGAATAGAAAGCAGGTGCAAAGAATGGTATCCAGAATCTTAAGATCAGGAGATCCGGATTGCTCTTTGAGATTAATTTTGCGGACTTGCGCCAGTTGACCGGATCAATCGAATCTATGATCTGAGTGTTTCGGATCTTCGGATTGATGATGTCAACATTACTCGTATCATCCTGTGTTTTCCCCGGAAACAACAGTTTTGGATACTGCCTCTTGAATGAGAAGATCTCAACTTCATTATCTTCAGAAAGATAATTCGCCAGGATTCCGTTAAGCTGTGCCATTGCTCCGCGCATCGGATATGCAGTTCCTATTATTGCTATCTTCAAACTTTTGGTGAAAATTTTTGGGAAAATAGATTTTATGAGAGATAATATCTAAGCAATTTGAGAACCTCCGAAGATAATTCCTGCATCAACACATCCAAGCTGCTCAAAAAACTATTCTGACATCTTCAACATTCCAACCGCTCTTAACTTTAATTTCCTTGTCATAGACTTTTGTCTTCTCAGAAAATTTAAACGGCTCATAACTTCCTTTGTCCGGTAACCCGTTGTCATTCTCATCCTCAAAAATTATCAGGCGGTAATTTCCTTCCGGGATGTTCCGGAAAATAAATCTGCCATCATTGTCAGGAGATGATCTGAATACGCCGGATGTTCCGCCCAGACCGGAAAGCACAACTTTTGGATTTGCTCTCAAAGTATCTTTATTAGTAATGATGCCGGAGACCATTGAGGTTGCTTCTTTTTCGGTAACGGGAAATTGTTTCTCAAAAAAGTAGTTAGCATTTGACCCAAGCAGATCTATCTTTGCAATTACTTTAGAGCCTGTGCCATACTTAGTTGTTGAGAACACTTCAAGCAGCGAGTCATTGAGCCAGTTGAAGACCGGCTTGTATGAATTGCCGGTTGCTGAATCTGTAAGTAAAAATTCTGAAACGATCTCCTGTTTCGTTGCCTTATTGTCCTTGAAGTAAAAATAAAGCTTTGCTCCGGGATCGAGTTTCTTATTGTCGCCGGGTATGTTACTGTAAACAAATCCCGTTGTGTCAGAAGTAAGAGTCTTAAGAAAACCGATACTCCCCGGATCAGTAACAAGATCAGTTGCTGCAAGGTTTATGTCTGCAGCATGCTCGCCTTGCTTTAAGATTATATCATCAGAGGCAATTGACAATTTTTCAATATCTCTTGCATAAAGTGAATTTCTATCTTCATCAAGAAGTCCGAAGATCCTGTATTTCCCTTCCGGCAAGAATGCGAAAGCAAAGACTCCGTTATCCTGTGGCTGTATTACATAATCAGCCTTCTGTTTTGAAGGTTCGATATTCCTGGCTGTTTCGATTTTGTATAGAAGAATCTTTGCTCTGTCAAATTTTTCTGAAACGAATGTTCCTGAAATCTTTCCAGAGTCGATCTGACTCCCTGTTGAGAATGCAAAAATCGCAGGCATGTTTAGAGCATTGCCGCCACGAATATCTTTTAAGTCACGGCCGAGACTAACCACATAAGTTCTGTCTTTCATAAGCCGTCCCCCAAGCTTCACAGTAACTTCTTTTCCGCTCCAGCTAAGATCTGTTCCTCCCGGTGGCTCAGGATAAATGCTGAACGATTCGATGAAACTTCTTTTATCTACATATTCGTCAAACCTGATTGTAATTTCATCACCCTTGAAATTTTTTGTGCCCGGAGAAGGAATAACTGAAAGTATCTTCGGAGCAATCTTGTCATCTTCTCCTCCCGGCGGCGGAAGCTGATTTGCGCATGAGGCAAAGACTAGAGAAACTGAAATTATCAGGTAGATAAATAGTTTTCTCACAATTGATCAGCTCTTTTTCCGTTGATTGGAATGAACCTGATCAATGCCTT
Organism: uncultured Ignavibacteria bacterium; assembly: GCA_937924675.1. GTDB lineage: Bacteria > Bacteroidota > Ignavibacteria > Tepidaquicellales > Tepidaquicellaceae > JADJAH01. Next base: position 43,335 of record CALEVL010000027.1, read on the forward strand.
TGTTCCTTTATCGGATGTGCTTTGAAATTTTATTTCGGCCTTCATGTCGTCGAGACTTTTTTTGGTAATCGCCAGTCCAAGTCCCATACCGGTTGACTTAGTCGAAAAGTTTGGTTCAAATAAATGCTCCATAATCTCAGGTTCAATTCCGCAACCGTTATCAATTATTTCCGCAACGATCTTTCCGTTGTTTCTGTATGTCTTGATTTCTATAAGTCCCTTTTCATCAATTGCCTGTATCGAATTCTTAATGAGGTTCTGGAACACCCTGTTAAGTTCCTGCTTATCAGCCCAGATTTTTTCTATCTGCGGATCAAGCGATTTTATGAACGTGATATCTTTCGCCTGACTGTATAAAGAAATGACTTCCTCAATTACTTCATTAAGATCAGTTTCCTTATAATCCTTTCCGGGAAGCTTTGCAAAGTCCGAAAACTCCGTTGCTATGTGGTTAAGCTTGTCAATTTCCTTAATGATAATATCACGGGTCTTCTTCAGCGAGTTTCCGAACTCGTCTTTTCCGTGTGACGAATAAATATCAAACAGATGCTGAATGGAGAGCTTCATTGGGGTCAGAGGATTCTTGATTTCATGAGCAACACGACGTGCAATGTCACGCCATGCCGCTTCCCGCTCTACTTTCTTTAATTGCTGTTTGGAGTTTTCAAGCTCAGTTGTCATTTTGTTAAATGATTCCACTAGTTTGCCAAGTTCATCTTTACTCTTTATATCAATAGCAATATTGCTTTCACCCTTTGCTACTTTTTCCGTGGCAAGCTGCAGACTGAGTATCGGCTTTGAAATCCTGTCTGTCATAAACGTTACAAAGATCAGTAATATTATGATCACTATCAGATATGTTCCGAATATGAATGTAAGAATTTCCGTAAGCTCCTCATTCATAAGATTCTGCTTATAAACAGTCTGCGATGATATCAGACCTATAAGACTGTTTCGTGAATCGAACAGTGGCCGGTAACCAACAATGAATGAGTACGGACCGAGCTCCTTTGTCTTGGAGTAGAAGTCCTTCTTCAACACATAAATATTATAGTATGCATCGGCATCCACGCGTGTATCAAGCAGATCTGATTTGTAAAGCTCTTCATCAGTAGTTGCCACAAGCCTGTACCTTGAGAAAAGATTGAAGTTTTTGTCTGGTTGCTGAATTGATTTCGTCATTATTGTTCCGCTTTCTACACCGAGACTGTCAAGGCGCCCTATACCTGTCTGTGCACTTTTCAGACTTTGCGAGACGAGATTAAGATCTGATATTATCTGACTCTGAAAATTTCCATCATATTTATTCTTAATGAATGACCTTGTATAAATCGCAAGCAAAATGATTGGAATGACAGATACGATGAAGAACGAAGCAAAGAGTTTTTCACGAAAGTTAAATCTCAAACTTCTGATCTTCGTAAGCATGACCAATGAAACTAATACCAATACGGCAATATAAATCACCAGCGTAAACAGTATGAACTTCAGGTAGAAGAAGACAATGAGCTTGATATCATTACGCTTAAGACTGATTGCAAATATTCTTTCATCAAGCGTGAGTTCTTCCGGTGCTGCCTGGATATAGTATGTACGGTATTTCTCGTTGTTTATAATCTCATATCTCCAGCCGGATTTTTCAGGTTTGTTCTTAATAGATTCTTTGAATGCGTTGAGTGAGATCGTATTTTCTTTAGACAAGTCACGGTTTGTTGAGCCGGCAATATCGCCTCCTACGTATTCCGTTATTACAGGTGTAGAAATCAGCTTGTCAAATAACTTATCCCCGGAATAGTTTCTGAAAAGTTGAGTAGCTGATTGAAGCAGATAATTTTTTGAATCATATTCAACAGCCGTCATCAGATATCCAAGTTTTGTTTCGAACGAAGTTCCCCTTAGATTGAGAATTTCAATTGGTACTATGGCAAGATAATATTTCTCAATGTCATTCTTCAGAACCGTAATCTTATCAGTTTCATAAACATTCTCCGGCTCTTCTGATTCGAACTCAAATTCTTCTATCTCCTCTTCTTCCGTTGCCAAAGTGTCTGACAAAAACAGGGAATCCTTGACCAAATCAACGGTTTTCTTTTTGAAGAAATTCTTTTCAGCAAAGGCAAGTACCGAATCCGAGTTCATATCGGCCGGTCCGAAAATAAAATCGCTTTTCTTTCTTCGGTTTGTGTCTGTAATTATTACCGCAGTATTAAAGCTCTCTTCACTGAATTTGCTGTCGCTCCAAACTGAGAATGCGAGTTCCTGCTGCTTGCTCTTATCAATCAGATCAGACTCAAGATTCTTGTTGTCTGTAAGGCGTGAAAGCTCTGTTATCAGCAGATATCTTACACGGTCATCCTCTTTCTCCGAAATCCTGCTGCCTATCAACTCAACAAAATGAGTCTCCTGTGAAGTTATTTTCTCAAGCAAGATCCCGGGAACAGTAACCATGCAGAATATTACTATGACAGAGAAATTCCTGAGTGAGAAAACATTGTAAGTCTTGGAAAAATAAAGCTTGAACGACAGGTATATTCCGAGTGTGAAACTCAGTATTATTATCAGAAACCTGTAGTTTCCTTCAAGATTGAAGTCCTTGAAAGATCCGGACAGAAAGAAATTTACCAATAACAAAGCTGCTAGATAGAGTATGAAGCTGTATTTCCTGTACTTGCTTTCACGGAATACATTTGCCACAAGCTTCCTGTTGCCAATAATTACAAGACTCACGAGGAACAGAAACATCGAAAATGAAAATATCAGCAAAGCAAGATTCAAAGTAAAAAGCGAGGACGCAGGGATTACGTTTACTTTGTCGAAGAACTGAAGGTTTGAATCATACACTATGCTTTGTATTACAATTCCGAATAGATTGATGACCCAAAAGAAGAGTAATATTGAGACTATTATCTTAAAGATTGCAGCGGCTTTCGACTCAAGTTTTGATATTAAAGCTGTATAGCTTGAGCTTTTGACAGTAATATAGAATCCATACATTGCAATCAGAAGAATGAACGAAGATGTTATGAACAGATCACCCAGAGACCTTGCGATTCCAAATCCAAATGTTGATGCATAGTCACCTGGCAAGAATACTTCGAGTTCAAGTATTGCAGATGGAAATAAGTATTTCAGCCACAAATATCTGATGACTATAAGTACGCCAATGAATATTGCAAACTTAGGCAGACGCCCGCGAATTGATCTGGAGAATGTGATACAAAGAAGAAAGAATATTACGGTTAGCCCGAAAACAAGCGCTGAGATTATCTTCTTTTCAAGTGATTCAATGCTCTGGATATGAACGAGTTTGCTATACTTGTCTATAAACAATTTTCCAATTTCTGATTTATCAATCCCTGTCAAGTCTATCCTAATCTTGTCTGAATAAGCAACACTGTCGAAACTCATTCTTCCTGAAATTACATCGGCAGGTTCAAGTAGTGGCTCAGAACCAATCTTGTTTCTTATATCACCAATCATTCCTTCACTGCGAAGAAACTTATCACCGATCTGATTTTTTACATCAAGAAGTTTTGCACACAAAATCACACCGGAAATATCTGAACTGTCGTTCGTAGAATGAACGGGAGAATAAATGATAAGATATGTAAAGAATCCGATCTCCTTTATTACAGAGAATCTGTTTCCCTTAAGAGCTCTTTGAAGAGTGTAAATGTCCGAGTCCAGTCTCCTGCCGGAAAATGCTAACAGTTCAAGCTTTGAATTGTAAGCTTCTATCTGGATTGTCTTGTCGATGTTCAGATTCAGAAACTCTTCAAATAATTTCTTTGAATCGTCTCTGCCAAGATTTCTTTTTATGTTAGGGCTTTCAATCAGTTCATTTGATAAGCGCTGCAGTGTGCTCTGATAAAGGTCAAATATTGAAATGCAGTATTCCCTGTTTCTGCTGTTTGACTCCCGGCTAATTGTATCCCATTCTTTTTCGGAATTATCCCTGATATAAACAGCGGCAATGTGAATTACCAATGCCCAGAATAATATCAGCAGTCCTATGAAGAAAAGTGATTTAGTCCTTCTTTCGGAAATAATTCTTTTGAATGAATTAACGGTATTTTGATTGGGTGAAGTCAATTTCGGAGAGCTCAATATTTCACTGTTGAAAATGGGTTACCGTGAATCTTAATTGATCACGATTTGATCTATGTACCATATCCTGTCTTTGAACTTCAGAGAGACTGACGCTGCAAGACTGCTCTGCGTATTTCCTTTGCGGTATTCATAGACACCCTTCGCCGAAGCATACGTGCTGTATCTTGAAGAGCTCTTATATCGGAAGGATTCAATGTTGAAATTATCCATGAAATTGGAAAGTATTATCTCTGCCTGCGCCGGACTGTAAAACCCCTTTTCGTTTCCGAATACGTCGAGATAAATCAATGAAGAAAAATATTGACTTATCGAACTTAGATTTCCGTATGAGAATCCGTTGCCGATTTCCTTGAAAGTCATTTTGCACAATTCAAATTTCGCCTTGGTCGATTCGTTCTTATACTTCTTTTCCTTCCACCATTTATCCTGAGATAAGACAATTTCGGCATCAGAGAAGCTAATGACCAAGCTAACGAGCACAACAATAAGAGATGATAATCTCACCTATTCTACTTTTTAATGAAATTTCAATGAAATTATCAAAAATAGCTGCATTATTCAATTGAATATATGACTGAACAGAAGTATGAAGCAAACTTAACAAGAAGATGTATGTCGTTGTACCAATCAAAATCACCAATTCACTCACGCTGACTACTTGAAATTAGTTGAAACAAATCGCATTCATTAGAAACCGTGTCCATTCATATTTCTTTTCCGAC
>CALEVL010000028.1 GCA_937924675.1 uncultured Ignavibacteria bacterium
AACCTGTTGCCCGTAACTGTAGCTGCTGTATTTCCTTCTCCAATCATCAGTCCTGCAACGACGGCATTGGATCTGAAATAGTCATAGATGTTGCAGTTGCGGATCGTATCGCTGCTGTTGTAAAGCACGGGTGATGATGTTGTGCCTGCAAGAAATACGGCGCAGTTCGGCGTGTTGCCTCCGGCTGGTCCGATGTTACAGTCTGAGATTACATTATTATCGTTGCCAGTTGCTACAGCTTCTCCGGATATCAGCACTGTTGCGGAAGGCGATGTAAAATTTGTCTGGCTTGAGCCGAGGATATTGCAGTTTACTATTTTGTTATCTGTTGCATCGTTACGGAATCTCACTGTGCTTGTTCCTGCATTTCCCGAAGTGGAAGAATTTGATAATGTCAGAGAAGTGCCGCCGCTGTTGATGCCGTCAATTCTGACATTGTCTGCTCCGTTAAGATCTATCAAAGGCAATCCTGCGTTTATATTTCCGGAAATGGTCTTGCCCGATCCGGATGAAGGCTGAATGGTCAGACTTGACCAGTCTCCCTGATTCAGAACAGCTCCCGTTGCCGGCTCAGTTATGTCCCTGTTGATCGTAACTATGATGTTAGCTCCTGTTTGCGATGCGCTGTTGATTGCTGAAAATGCCGATGAGAGACTGAGATAGTTTCCGTTGCCGCTGACCGCGCCAGAGACATTTACTTCATCAAGATAAACCGTTCTCTTTATTATCGTTCCGCTTGCGCCTGCACTCAAGAGATTGTCCGAAACAAATTCAATGCAGTTTAGATTTTGAGTTGTACCGGTGGGTCCGTAAGTATTCCAGTTTGTGCCGGCATTTGTAGTATAAAAAACCTGCCCGCCGCTTCCGCTCACGAATCCCGTGCTTGAGTTTTTGAATGAGAACTGCCGAAGACTGTAATTCCCCAGATATGTTGTATCCCAGCTTGCTCCGAAATTCGCTGTCCTGAAGATCCTGCCGTTCGAAGAGCACACATATCCGCTGGAGCCTGTGAATTCAACATCATTGAGTGCAGAGCCGGTCATGACACCTGTCGGAAAGTTCAGTACAATGCTGAATGTTGCACCGCCGTCTGTTGACTTTGCAAGTTTCGGCGTATTCACTCCGCCGTTGTTTGCCGATGACCCGCAGATCCACATTGGAGTCGGGAAGACATTGTTTGTGACATTGATCCCGTAAACATCAAAGCCCACAGTGCCCGGAACGGAAAATGTTCCGGATGTCCATGATGCTCCCCAGTTGGTTGTCTTTCCGTAGTTCATACCCTGTCCCGCGCAGTATAGTTCATTGCCTGTCCATTTGACGTCCATGCAATAATAGGAAGAAGTTGCAAATGTAGTTGACCAGTTAAGCCCTTCGTTTGTTGTTCTCCAAGCTCCGCTGTGTCCGGCTGTAACACCCCAAACATTTCCATACCAGATGATCACTTCTCTAAGAACGTTAAAGCCGGCTGTACCGACATTGTTCCAGGTGGTCCCGCCATTGGTTGTCCTTTTCAGTACATTAGCGCCAACTATGAGGCCGGTATTGGCATTGAGAAACTGCATTCCCCAGATCTCGCTTGTAGTTCCTGAATTTTGGAAAGTCCATTGAGCATCTGATACTTGGAATGACAGCAGAAGAAATATCACAGTAAATATTACCGTGAATCTTTCTCTCAGGCCTGCCTGCCGCTTCACAGGGTGAAGCAATGTTTTGCTCCGCACGTTTATTGTGTGGCAAGGCAGGCCTACGAGGGAATTTGAAATAATTGGTTGATTTACTTTCTTTTGAAAAGTGGATTTGCTTTTCCCGATAAACTTGTTTGTGTAAAACATTGCTTCTCTCCTCGTAAGATTTTGTAAAATTATTTATGCAAAAATTGATATATAATAGTGGGGTATCAAATAGATTTTATTGAGATAATGACAGATTCAGGTGGCTGAATTTATCAAAAAACCGCAGAAACGTATAGAAAATGCATTTTTCAAAGGCTAAATTGTTGCAATAATATGACAGACACAAAGCTTACGGGACTGCTCAGGACGCTTTCGCAGGAAGAGATGAAGCAGTTGGAGAAATTTGTTGACTCTCCCTACCATAATTCAGGAAGGGACCTTACATCACTAGTTAGATTTATGAGAAGCATTCATCCCGCATTCGAGGAAGCAGAGCTGACCAATGAACTGATATACAGCAAAATATTTCCCGGAAAAAAGTATGATGGCAAAAAATCTGATAATCTCATAAGGACGCTTACTTCCCATTTGTTCAGAATGTGCAAGGAGTTTCTGGTGCAGGCAGAATTGAAAGCACAATCGGAAACAAAGGAATACATGCTGCTGAACCAACTGCGCAAAAGAGGCCTTTACAAAGAATTTGATAAAGAGTATGAGAACGTCATACAACCGAAAGATCGGCTTTCAAGAGGAAGTATAGGTTCGTTTGTAACTTCTTATTTTATGAATGCAGTTAAGCGGGATTGCTCACTAAACAGGGATGACTTTTCGAATGCTTTTGAATATACCATGCGTGCAAGCGAAGACATTTTGACGGCAGCTCTGATCTCATGTTTCAAGTTTGAAGATGAAAAGAATCTGGCTGAGGTTTACAATGCAAACGCAAGATCCAGTATTCTTCAGGTAATGCTTGACAGCATTGACTATGACAAGTTTCTGCAGCGTCTTAAGAAAGAAGATCCGGAAAGATATCCATACATAAATATTTTCTACCATGTTTACATGATGAATAAGGACAGAGCCGGTAATTCATATTATTTCAGATTAAAGGAATTAGTGACGGAACATGCATCGCTGTTTGGTGTTGCGGAGAATTACGTTCTCTGGAATATTTTGCTTACGCGGTCACAGTTGAGCAAGATGGGCAATGCGGAAGTATTCAGTATCCACAAATATATGGTGAAGAACGGAGTTTACAAGATTTCAGAAAAAGAAAATTTTCACATCGTTCTGTTTAGGAATATTGTCATAGTTGCATCCTCGCTTGGTGAGTATGAATGGCTTGGTAATTTTATTGAAAAGTACTCAGGGGAGCTTCAAGATAATCACAGAGAAAATATGAAGTCATATTCGCTTGCTTATCTTCATTATGCAAAGTCGGAGTTTGACAAAGCGCTTGAACACATATTAAAGGTAAAGTACAATCTGTTTCTGTTCAAACTAGATCTGCGGATACTTCAGCTTAAGACATATTATGAGCTTGAGTATTATGAAGAAGCTCTGTCATTGGCAGCAGCATCGCTGAGTTACATAAACAGCGCAAAGGATTTGTCGCCCCTGATAAAGACTCATATCGGAAATTTCATCAAATGTGTAAGAGATCTTATCAAATACAAGACCGACACAAAGCCGCGAACTGAAGAGACGGAGGAGTTGAGAAAGAATGTATCAGGTAACCTCTACGCAAATCTGACGGAATGGTACTTAAAGAAACTGGCTGAAGCAGAAGAGATGAAGAGGTGATATTTCACGGAAGAGAGTATGCTGCTAAGTTAACAATGGACTAATTTTACCACCTACTGCAGTCAGCCACTTCGTGGAGCCTCTTCTGCTTTGATACGACTACGCCAATTTTCTTATTAAATGATCCCAAGAGTCTGCCTTCAACTTCGTGAAGTCAGAGAATGGCGCCTGAGTCTCCCGCTTGAAACTTGCTTGAAGTGAAAGTTTAGCCTTGGAGGGAATCAGGAGGAGTGAAACGCTCCTCGACTGGAACGCTTCTCTTACTTGAATGATCCATCATTTAACAGGTTGTTGAAATTCAGAATGGAAGTGAGTAGTTTAAGAGCAATAATTTCAACAAAACAAAAGGGAATGAACAAATCAGAAGGAACATTCATCACAGTTGAAACAACAATAAATGCGCCGCTGCAAAAAGTATGGAACTGCTGGACAGAACCTCAGCACATCATCAATTGGAATTTTGCATCCGATGACTGGCACTCTCCAAATGCAGAGAATGATCTGCGCGCAGGCGGAAGATTCGTTTACAGAATGGAAGCAAAAGATGGAAGTTTTGGGTTTGACTTCTCCGGATCTTATGACATAGTTGAAGAAGATGTGTTGATCGAGTACACTATGGATGACGGCAGAAAGGCAACTATTAAATTCACTGCTGAAAATGATGTGACAAAAATAGTAGAGACATTTCAAGCGGAACAAACAAACTCAATAGAATTGCAGCGCAACGGCTGGCAGGCAATTCTGAATAATTTCAAAAAATATGTTGAAGAGGCAAAGTAGATGGAAGAGCTTAGTTTTGAAATTCTGATAAAGGCTGATCCTTTGAAAGTTCACAGATTAATGCTTGAAGACAAGACGTATCGCGAATGGACATCAGCGTTCAATCCGGACTCAAATTACTCGGGGTCATGGGAAAAAGATTCTAAGATCATATTCAAAGGATCTGATGACAAAGGCAATACCGGAGGGATGGTAAGCAGGATCGATGAAAATCTTCCCGGGAAGATCATTTCAATCGAGCATCTCGGCATCTTATCAGGTGATGAAGAAATTACAAGTGGTCCCGAGATTGAAGGCTGGAAAGGAGCAAAGGAGATCTATGAGTTCGAGGAAAGCAACGGAAACACCATTCTGCGTGTGAGAATGGATTCCAATCAGGAATTCAAAGAGTACTTTGCAGAGACCTGGCCAAAGGCATTGGCAAAGCTGAAGTCAATTTGTGAGTCATAAATATTTTCATTAATTCAATTTCAAATGTCATGGCAAGAGTAAGCACCTATCTCAATTTTCCGCGCAATACGGAAGAAGCTTTCAATTTTTACAAATCCGTTTTCGGCGGTGAGTTCAATGGCGGGATCCACAGGTTCAGCGACATTCCCGTTGCTGACGGAATGCCTCCGATCCCTGATGCAGACAAAAATCTTGTAATGCATGTCGAACTTCCGATCACCGGCGGGCATGTTCTCATGGGAACTGATGCTCCGGAATCAATGGGGTTCAATGTCATCTTCGGAAACAGCACTCACATAAATCTGGAACATGATACAAGAGAAGAGGTCGAAAGACTGTTTAAGGGACTTTCAGCGGGAGGAAAAGTTACAATGGATTTGCAGGATATGTTTTGGGGAGCGTACTTTGGAAGCTGTATTGACAAGTACGGTATCAGCTGGATGTTTAATTGTGCTGCAAAATAGCTGAGTTGTTATTGGATCTGTAACTGAGATTACACGGAGTTTCACAGAGGGACACTGAGTTCCACAGAGGATTGAAAGAATTTCATTAGTTTGTCATCCCCGCACTTTGTCATTCCTGCGAATGCAGGCCTGCCCGCAACAAGTGTTCATGATTTACCGCTGCAGGCGGGAATCTACGAAATAGTGTCTCCATTTGTGGGAGACTCCTGCATGCCTGCTCTTATAGCCCTCTACCCAATGTGTCATCCCCGCGCCCGTCCTTGCCGGGCAGGCATGCGGGGATCTACGGAATAGTGTCTTCATTGCTCGGAGATTCCTGCCCGCCTGCGAAAAGTGTTCAAGTTCAGCATTCTTCGGGCAAACATACTTGCCCGGCAAGGACGGGCGCAGGAGTGACAAACATAGAGTGAATGACAATTTTAAAAAGTGAATGACAGACACAAATTGAAATACAATCTTTTACCCTCTGGCTATGCACACAACCTAAATGATCCGCAACATCAGTATCAAAATGAAATCTCCGTGTAACTCCGTGCACCTCAGTGGAACTCCGTGTAATAAACCCCACAGGTCATAATCGAAAAGTTGAATAGACATTACTGACCGCAAGTATTAATTTGAACTACTTATGACCAACAAACACACACTATACATCGAAAACAAGCATGGCGATAAGATGCCTGCTGATTTCCGTTACGCTCAGTCCGGAGAAAAGAAACCACTTGTGCTGTTCTCTCACGGATTCAAGGGCTTCAAAGACTGGGGATGCTTCCCATACATGATGGAACGACTTGCTGATGCGGGCTTTTTTTGCGTTTCATTCAACTTCTCATACAACGGCGCTGGGGAGGACCCGAAGGACCAGCTTGATTTTACACGCCTGGATCTCTTTGCGAAGAATACTTTCTCCCGTGAACTTGATGACCTCGGAAGTGTAATTGACTTTCTTGATACGAACCGGAATTCATACGAATATGATTTTGAAGAACTCTATCTCCTCGGTCATTCAAGAGGCGGAGGCATCAGTATCCTAAAAGCCGGTGAAGATCAGAGAGTAAAGAAGCTTGCAGTACTTGCATCTGTCAATTCATTCGACAGGTACAGCGATATTCTGAAACAGAAATGGAAAGAGGCCGGATTCTTTGAAGTGCTTAACTCACGCACAAATCAGGTTATGAGAATGGATTATGATCTCATAGATGATCTTGAAAAAAACCTGCAGCGACTTGACATCCGCAAGGCCATTGAGAATATTCACGTGCCAACTCTGCTTGTTCACGGCATGCAGGATATTACTGTTGACTATTCTAACGGAGAAGATCTCTACAGCAGAAGCAATAAATCTCATACATTCTTCCGGCTGATTGAAAACACAGGACATACTTTTGGAGCGGTTCATCCTTATGAAGGAACCACAAAAGCTCTTGAAGAAGTAATTGAGATCCTCACCGGATTCTTTGGAAATGCTACGGCTTAGTTTATAGATGAAGTATTTGAAAGAGAATTTCAGAAGCATGTTTGTTCTTTTGTCATTGGTCTCATGCATTGGCGGAGCGCTCAGTCAGAATGGCACAGGCATTATCAATTTCGCCGGCGGTTCAGATTTCTCATCCATATACCTGATTCTGTTCTTCATTATTGCCGGAGCAGTTACAGGGAGATATTTAGCCAGAAAACTGAAACAGCCGGAAGTACTCGGCGAACTGATAATAGGTGTCATCATTGGTGCGTTCCTTTATCAGATCAATCTTCCGGAAATGGTTCTTCTTAGACATCAGGGTGATGTGAAGAATATTGAGAAAGATGTATTTGAAAATGGGGAAACCTGGAACTCATCAATAGAGAAGAATCTTGCCGGTGATCCTGCTTTGAAAGAAAGACTGACGGGAATTCTTAACAACGCGTCATTTGCAGATTATGATTTCACTGTTAAATCTATACTCCTTTTTTCAAACCTCGGAGTGCTTGTACTGCTTTTTCTTGTAGGACTCGAGTCGAGCATTGAAGAAATGCTGAAGGTCGGAGGTCCTTCAATGTCAACCGCAGTGATCGGAGTAGTTGTGCCGAGCGTTCTCGGCTTTGCAGTATCTTATCTGATGATGCCTGAACGGGATATCACGTTGCATCTTTTTATGGGAGCTGCCCTTAGCGCCACGAGTATCGGCATAACGGCAAGAGTATTCAAAGACATGAATAAGCTTCAGATACCTGAAGCAAAAATAGTTCTCGGTGCGGCTGTCATTGATGATGTGCTTGGATTGATCCTGCTTGCTGTGGTAACAGGAATAGTAATCATGGGAATCATTGAACCTTCGGCTGCTTTATTCATAATTCTGAAAGCAGTCTTGTTCCTTGGAGTGACGTTATACATCGGCTCAAGATTCTTGCGTCAGCAGATAAAACTTGTCGCTATACTGGACAACAAAAATCTTCGGTTACTGTTTCCATTTGCTCTTCTCATTCTGCTTGCCTGGCTGAGTGAAGCAATCGGACTTTCGGGAATTGTCGGGGCGTTTGCCGCAGGATTGATAATCAAGGAAGAGTATTTTAATGATGCGCTGAAAGACAGGAAGAGATCAGTTAAACAGGTAATTGAACCTATTGAGGCAATATTTGCCCCGGTGTTTTTTGTACTGATGGGAATACAGGTTGATGTTACTGCCTTTCTGAATGCTGAAGTGCTTTGGCTCGCATTGCTTCTCACGGTAGTTGCAATCGGCGGAAAGCTCATCTCCGGAATATTTGCAAAAGGAATGGATAAGAAAATAATCGGCATAGGTATGATACCAAGAGGTGAAGTCGGACTTATCTTTGCCGGAATTGGAAAATCAATAGGAATACTCGACAGCTCATTGTTCTCATCGGTAATAATACTTGTAATTCTCACTACTCTTATAACCCCGCCGGCGCTTAAGTGGGCGTTTGAGAATTATGAGAGCAATAGCATCAAAGCTTAAAACAATATTGAAATGAAAAACACATTTGGACTAATATTTTCTCTGATGATCTTTGCCGCGATCTTTATATACTTTGTATTCAGAGATTCACAGGATCATTCATACCAGAATTTTTCTGATTTCACGAAGGCCGCTGTTCCTGCAGATGAATGGTTTGAAATTCAAAGAGCATTTCCTTTCGATGAGATCCCGCAGAATGAATATCTGAAATCGGTTGAGTATGTGAAGAACAATATGCAGGCAGCTCCAAATCCAGGAAGCGATGCGCTTCCAGAGTGGCAGCTTGCCGGTCCGACCAATATCGAAGGAAGAGTTACTACAATAGCGATTCATCCGCAGACGCCTCAGACAGTTTACATTGGAACTGCCAATGGCGGCGTGTGGAAGTCAACCAACTTCTGCCAATCATGGACAAGCGTCTTCAATAATCAAAACACTTCATCCATTGGTGCCCTGGCCATCGATCCGCTGAACGGCAATGTAATTTATTGCGGAACCGGTGAAGCCAATTCACTTCGCAGCTACTATCCGGGAACTGGGATCTACAAATCAACGGACGGAGGAGCAACGTGGATTTTCTCCGGACTGGACAGTTCATACTGCTTTGGTAACATCGCCATTGATCCGGTGAACCCGCAGATCATCTATGCGGCTGCATTAGGTTCAACCAGAAGAAAAACTGATCAGCGCGGAGTTTACAGATCTTCAAACGGAGGCGCTTCATGGGAAAGGAGACTCTACATTGCAGATTCTGTCGGTGCAGTTGATGTTGTGATCGATCCTTCCAATCCTACGAAAGTGATCGCCGCAATGTGGGAAAGACAAAGGCGTGAAGATTACATTAAATACGGCGGAAGAAATTCCGGCATATACATATCAACAAACTCCGGCGCTAACTGGGCTCAGCCCGGAGGAGGATTTCCTGTGAATGATGTGAACCTCGGAAGAATATCATTAGACATCAGCAGATCGAATCCGCAAGTCATATATGCGCTCACGGCAGGTACAAGCGGCACTTCCAGAGGACTTTACAAAACATCTAACGGAGGAACAAACTGGTCACAGATAAATGCTTCGGCTGCTCCGTCATCAAACTATGCTTGGTTCAACAGGATCTGCAAAGTATCTCCCGCAAATCCTGATAAGGTCTTTGCCGGCGGACTGGAAATGCATCTCTCCTTGAACGGAGGATCAACATTGTCCGGAGTAACTACTTCACATGTCGATCAGCATGCAGTTGCCTTTGCACCGTCAAATCCTGATTACATAGTTATCGGCAATGACGGAGGAATTGATTATTCAGTTAACGGCGGATCATCATGGCAGTTCAGCACATCCTTGCCTGTAACACAATTCTATGCCGGTGAAATCGACTACAATAATCCGAACACAATACTCGGCGGAACTCAGGATAACGGCACTGTCAGAACAACCGGTTCTGCCAATAACTGGAATGAGATATACGGCGGTGACGGATTCTATTGCCTTGTTGATTACATCAATCCGCAAAATGTTTATGCAAGTTCGCAGACAGGTGGACTTGGAAGATCCGTTGACGGGGGACAAAGCTTTAATTCAGGTACCACCGGACTTGATCTTACTTACACAAACTGGATGACACCTTATGTGATGGATAAGAATAATCCGCAGGTCTTGTATTGCGGAACGTATAAAATTCATAAGACAACCAACGGAATGCAGTCATGGACTGCGATCAGTCCGGATCTTGCAAACAGGCACGTTGCAAACCTTGGGACAATCACAACTGTTGACGTTGCCAAATCAGATCCAAATGTAATCTATTGCGGTACTGATGATGCAAATGTATGGGTTACCACAAACTCCGGCACTAACTGGACAAAAATAAACTCAGGTCTTCCGTACAGATGGGTGACAAGAGTTACCATACATCCTGACTCAGCAAACGTTTGCTATGTAACTCTCTCCGGATACAAAGTTGACTCAACCGGTTCGCATATTTTCAGGACAACAAACTTCGGTTCGAGCTGGACTTCGATCAGGGGCAATCTGCCTGATGCGCCGATAAATGATGTAGTGATAGACCCGGCGAATACTAACACACTCTATATTGGAACAGACATCACTGTAATGTACACAACAAATCTCGGAGCAAACTGGTATCTGCTTGGAAACGGAATACCTTCAAATGTTCCGTGTCATGATCTTACATTGCATAATCCCACAAGATCGCTGGTTGTATGGACGCACGGCAGAAGCGCATTCAGGACAACTCTCCCGCTCACAAATATTACAGAGAGCAATGTAAATGTTCCGGAATCGTCTGAGCTGCTTCAAAATTATCCCAATCCGTTCAACCCAAGTACAGTGATAAGTTATCGCATAGATGAAATGAGTAAAGTCAAAGTGATCGTCTCGGATATGCTAGGAAGACAAGTTGCTGAACTTTTGAATGAAACTAAGGATGCAGGTTTGCATGATCTTGAGTTCAATGCAGCCAATCTCCCAAGCGGATTTTATTTCTACTCGCTGAACATTAACGGAAGAGTTGTTGCCTCAAAGCGAATGACGCTGTTGAAATAGTCTGTAAGATTTTCAGCACTGATTGCCCGGCAAGTAAGGTACTGCCCGAGTCATTGCTCAACTTTTTTGAAGGGTAGGGATGTATGCTCAGGAGCGGAATTCTCCTCTGTTAAAGTGTTGTTGCCTTCTCATTGTATGATCACCGACTGACTCTGCTGGTTCAACAAAAAAGCCCTGCAAACTTTTCAGTTCACAGGACTTAGATTGATCTGTTTCT
>CALEVL010000029.1 GCA_937924675.1 uncultured Ignavibacteria bacterium
GTGAATGTTGAATCATCCGAACTCGAAGAACAACCCGATGCAAAGATCAGGAATGCGATTACGTACATGTATGCTTTTATCATTTTTTAAAAGATTTTATTGATCGTTTATATTAATCTTCTTCACCAAAACAACAACATCTGAAAGTTTCCTTAGAAACAGTTAAATCCAAATCACTCCCTTCTTCATCAGTTTCTATTTTTAATTTTCAATTTTTAATTTTCAATTCTTACTTCACCATCGCCATCCTCTTCGTCTCCACATACCCTCCCGCCTGCATTCTGTAAAAATAAATGCCGCTCGAGAGTCCGTAAGATGCAGCATTAAAATTCACATTATAAAATCCCGGCTCGTAGAGCTTTGAACTGATCAGCTCGGCAACAAGCTTTCCACTTATATCATACACGCTCAAAGTTATGTCTGCAACTTCCGGCACGGTGAAGCTGATAACAGTTGAAGGATTGAAAGGGTTTGGATGATTCTGTTTGAGTCCGAAACTAACCGGCCTCTCGGATGAATTCAGTTCACGGCTAAGACAAGATGCCTGTGAATATCTTAGTCTGATCGTATCTCCCGGCAACTGACCAAATCCTGACGCAAGATTGACACCACCGCCCTGATTAGTTGGCCAAAGATGACAGTAACTCATTATCGTACCTATTCTTGGTCTGGGAGCTGGAAAGCATCCGCCTTCGGCGTTATAGCAGGAGTCAATCGCACCAAGTGCACCGCCGTTTCCAACCGGCCATGTGCATGAATGAGTATGACGTGAACCGAGATTGTGTCCCATCTCATGAGTTACAACATTAATGGTCCATGAGTAAGTTGGAAAGTTGTTGTAAGTACTTTCAATATTGCTGAAAGCAAATCTTCCCGCCTGATTGCTTTGCTCGTACTGCGCACACAATACATTGATCCATGCAATGCCGCCAAGCCCGCCGCTTCTTGTAGAGATAAGGTGAGCAAGATTTCCCTGGAAGTTATCCTGTGTGTTGCTGCCAAACGCGAACAGTATCTGATCTGACTGAGTCATGTTCCTGTATGGATCAGCGGCAGTCCATACTGCAATGTTTGAAATCTGTGTGGTAATACTTTCCGCCTGATAGATCGCCTGAACAGAATTGTACATGCCGGAAATGTAGTTTGCAACATCCTGAATATTGCTTCCCTTGTCAAGATAGGTCTGATAGTCTGCCTCAAAATATACCTTTACGGGAAGAATCAAAGGATCGTCAGAGTTGAATTCATCTGTATGATAATTTCTTACCGGCAATGTGAATTTATTTTCTTGTCCTTCAACTCCGCATGTAAAATTGAAATTGCTAAGGAGATCTGCGTCATTGTAGAATACGAATTCGTTGGAACCTTGATTGTTGTCTCCGTTCAATGGTCCGAGCACAAAGTTGCCTCTATCATCAGAGATCACTCCCATTACTTTTTCTTCGAAGAAGCTGATTGTTGCGATCGAGTTCGGCTTGGAAGAGATTCTTCCGGCAAAGTGAATTCCTGCGTTATAGCCGGCAGCAACTGTTGAAGCTCCATTCTTTGCCAGCAGTTTAAAATCATCTGCAAGCGGATAACTTCTTTTCAGCTCCAGCATCGTATTCAATCCGTTTGAAGATGGAATCTCTAAGGTCAATTCCTGTGGAGATGATTTGAGCAGTTCCTTTACTGAATTGAAATCAACTTCCAGCACATCTGCTTTGCCTACAATACCGGAGGCATTGTCAGATTGAACAATTGCTCTCTTGAATTTGAAGAGACTGTTTGAGGAAGTTGTAATTGACTCATTGCTTTCGCCGGAATAATTCAATCCTGCAAAGGCAGTAAATGTTATTGCAATAAGTATAAATCCAGTTAGCTTTTTCATTTCGTTACCTCCTTCGACCTGTCCGATGAATGCATTGATACAGTTCCGTTCTGACTTACCGGCGGAAGCTCATTCATCGAAAGTTTCTGATAAGTGAGATTGCGTGAAACATTTTTTCCCTTCAGCTCAAGAGTCTGATCATTATTAGAGAAGACGATATCGTAAGAAACAGAAGTCTCCGTATAGTTCAGCACGTTGTTGTTAATTGCATAATTTCTGGATACCTGTGATGAGTTAGGGCATGTCAGTAGTGCAATTCCGTTGGACTGGAAATTCACATTCTCATCAGGGCAGATATCCTGCAGAGCTCCTGTCTGCAAAACAAGTTTCCAATTGCCTACCATTGCCTGCGGAACATTCGGCTCTGTCAGAAGTTCATTACACTCCGAACCGCTGAACATGAGGAAGAGCAGTATCATTGCGCTCATCATTCCCGCTGCAACCGAAGATGCTTTGATTTTGTTTTTCATGGTCAATTTAGGTTGATTAAAATAATAATTTGGTTGGTGAGATTCATTTGATAAGACTGATTTTAGTTGCACAAAATTTACATAACTTTAGGTTTCAAAAAAAGCAATCAATGAAAACCTATTCCCTTCATTCTGTTCAGTAGTTCCGATCAAAGAATTACAC
>CALEVL010000030.1 GCA_937924675.1 uncultured Ignavibacteria bacterium
GCTGACAACTCGCTGACACTTTTTAGAGTCTTACAAATAAACTATTTCAAAATTTAGATTGCTTCATGAATGCATACTGCCTAAGATTTCCTGATTCACATCATGGCCTTATCACTTCTCTGCCATTATTATTATCTGCAATCTGCATATCCGCTGCATCTGTGAAACCATCGCCGTTGAGATCTGATGGCAGGAATCTTCCGGAAGCAAAAGTGTAAGCATCATTGTCGATGATTAACATGTCAGAGCCATCAATGTAACCGTCCTGTATAACATCCCCGGATATTATACAGTACTTTCCACCCTTGACTTTGAGGTTGTTTCCATATGCCTGAGAAATTGCTGTTGTGAAATTGTATGAATCATCTGTCATATCACGTGTAAACATACTTCCACCCACCTTGCTCCAGGTTTCAATTGAATTGAAATGCCTCAGGACAAGATAGTAGACACCAGTAGGTGCATTTGGAAATGTAAAGACTCCGCTGAAACTTAATGAGTCTATTACAGAAGTCGAAGAATCTATCAGATTGAATGGTGGCTGTGAATTTGCAAGATAAGCTTTAACCGTGTCTCGCCTGGACATCAAATTGAATAGAGGATAATACATCCCTTCAAATATTGCCTTCACAGCGATTTTTATAGATGGTTCAATCTGCGAATACTTAATGGTTAGATAGTCTTCATAATGATTGACATCTACGCTATGCCCAGTTACAAATACATTGCCCGATGCATCCACAGCAATTGACTTGGCAACATCAGCATTGTTTCCTGTTCCATTGTATATAGCAACCCATTCTTGATTACCTGATGAATTGTATTTTAGTGTTCCATAATCAGCGTTGGAATCTCCAATTCTCCCCGTTACGTAAACATTTCCCGCAGCGTCTACTGCAATTGCATTTGCAAAATCACTTCCACCTACATTGTATCTTGATACCCATTGCTCAACCCCTGATGAGTTATATTTGACCGTTGCATAATCCCAATTATTTTCCAAAGGACCATAACTTGCACCCGTCACATATACATTTCTCGAATTATCAATTGCTATTGAAGTAGCCCCATCATCCGCGCCAGAAAAGTCGTATCTAGCTACCCATTGCTCAACCCCTGATGAGTTATATTTGACCGTTGCATAATCCCAATTATTTTCCAAAGGACCATCACTTGCACCTGTCACATAAACATTTCCTGAATCATCAGATACAACGGAATAGGCGTTATCATCTCCAAGTCCCGGACCTAAACCGCTATATATTGCGACCCATTGCTCTGTGCCTGATTCGCTGTACTTCACAGTAGCATAATCGCCACGAGAATTATTATTATAGACTGCGCTTTGTCCGGTAACAAGTACATTCCCTGAATTGTCAAGAGTAAGGGCTCTAGCATAATTCATGGTATTTATTGGACCGCTGCTGTATCTTGAAACCCATTCTCGAACTCCATTCGTATTATACTTGATTGTTGCGTAGTCACATTGGGTATTGCTCACATGACTAGTACCAGTCACATAAACATTTCCTGAAGTATCGACAGCAATTGAAGTGGCAAAATCGTAAAGATTGTTTGGTCCATTGTATATGTCATACCATTGCATTACACCCATTGAGTTGTATTTTACCGTTGCATAGTTTATGTATGGATAGCTTCCTACACTGTTGCCAGTAACATAAACATTGCCCAATGAATCAATTGCGATAGCTTTGGCTTCATCATTGTAATCATTCGGACTATTGAAACGCGCTAACCATATTTGCTGACCTAATGAATCATACTTTATTGTAACAAAATCCCATGAGATTCCAGAATAGCTGGTTCCTGCAACATAAACATTGCCTGAAGCATCAATTACAAGTGCATTTGCCCTGTCTGATGCATTACTAAAAGCGCCATATCTTGCCACCCATTCTTCTGTAAACTGTGAGTATGAGATTTGCTGAAACAAGAGAGTAATAGCGATTGCAAGTATTGAGACGACAATAATTCTTCTGTCCATAATCTATTTCCCTTAGGTTAAAATATTTTGTTAATTGTAAATTCTATTAACCGACACGGTTTATCTGATTGAACTCTATCACCAAACAAATTCTTTAGTCGCTGTTTCTCCGGCAGACCAAACTCATGAGTTGGCGTTGTGCGATAATGCAAATGTCCTTGTAAAAAATAGGACACTTCTTTGTAAGATTCTATGACTTATGTCATAGAATTTTCAATAAAATGTTCAAGATTTCCATTTCTCTATGCCAATTTACATTCCTGACTATTTTTCTGGTATAATACCTATGGTTATAACCAACCTAATCCCATGAACAAATACCTCATAAGAATTCCATACAGTTATCCGCAATACGGGAAATTGTATGGCTTCGTGTACGCGGAAGACGAAGAAGAGGCCGAAGATCTCGCTCAAGACCGTTGCAACCTGCATGACGATGACTACAACGACGGCGACAGCGGTGACTCTGAATATTTTTACGATGAGATCGAGATCGAACTTGAAGAATCCGATATAGCGCAGAACAGAGTCCCATCACGCAACGTCGGCGTCCATATCAGGTCTGACCCTTCAGTTCCAAAACACTTTCTTCTTGAACTTCCCGCACTGTCTACCATCTAGGCAACACAGCTTCAAGCATCAAAATCACAAATCAATCACAAACTCTAAACTCAAGCCCACATGTGGACTACAAATTCCAACAACGGCGCTGTAGCAGAAGAATCTGCAACCGTTGTAAAGTGCAACAACAGAGATTACAACATTACTGCAACAGCAGGCATTGCGCTTGTCGAGAGGCTCAAGGCAATCGCCCGCGACAATTCCATCGGCAAGTTTGATATTTTCGACTCAACCGGCAAGGCTTTGTCCTCAGCAGATGTTGAAAACGGCGAGTTCATTTCTCCACTGTCCATTCAAAGGTTCAACGTTGCTGCATAGTTGAACCATCACGCGATCCTTTTCATAATTACTTTTCACAAACGTGCCGGCTATGCTTCAATGCCGGCACATCTATTTAATACAAAGGACATGTAAATGGACAACAAAGAATTTCTGCACAACATAAACTCAACAAACGCGCCTGAAGCAATGTCAGCTCCTGTAAATCTGCATAACATCATTAAAAAAGAAATACCCTTTGCTGATATTTATCCTGTCTTATCAAGTGCAAAGCAATCCAATATAACGGTGAAAGAGGTTTTGCTTGAATCTGAAATTGATTTCGTTAATTCAGCAAGACAGCTTAAGCAGGTATTTGATGCGCAGCTGACAGAAGCAATCGACAAAGTAAACGACTTGTATGAGCGTGAACTACTGAATCTTCAAACAGCTTACAGGAAAAACTACTTCGGCACAAAGTTTCTTGAACTGGTCAATGTCCTGAATGAAAATGAATTCAGCCTGGTGATGATGAACAAACGCGTTTACGCTTACAGATACTATGATCCGTTTCATGACGTTATTGAAGGACATTACAGGTCAGGCGTGATTTACTCGTATGACGAACCGGTTTGTATGCTCAAAGGTGTTTATGTGAATCTGCTACACCCGAAGATCACAAACGGCACAGTATTGATCTCAACCGATGACCGCCATCCGAACGCCAGCAATGCAGGTTTATCGGAAGCCTGCGTTGGCGATCTTGAGAATCATGAAATACCGATAAACGATCCGCTGGCGCTTGTGAATTTGCTCGAAGACATTTGCACGATGTATGAAATATGCCACCTCGATTCAGCTTACTTTACACCTGAACAATCTTACGAAACAAAACAAGGAGATACACATAAATGGACAGCATAAACAATGTCTTGTCGGACATTTACGACAGACAATGCATGATTGATGACCTGTCTTCAAAGTCTGCAATGGTAATCGGTGTCGGCGGTGTAGGGTCATGGCTTGCATTGGATCTTGCATTGATAGGTGTCGGCACTTTGATACTAATTGATCCTGATATAATTGAAGCTTCAAATCTCAACCGCACTATGTTCAAAGTATCACAAGTCGGAATGAAGAAAACTCTGGCGTCAAAGGTTCTGATATCAGAGCGAAGGCCTGATGCGATCGTACTGACAATTGACGAGCACTTTGACACGTCTTTGCTTAAGAAATACAATGTTGATTTCATATTTGATGCAACCGACAACTTGGCAACACGCAATCTTGTTGATGACTTTTGCAAAACAAATTCTGACATAACAAGACCGCCATATTGTAAATGCGGTTATGACGGATTCCACGGCACTTTGTCAGCAAATGATTTTGATTCAGGGCGATGGGGTGAAGACGGTTCATACACAGCCGTGCCGAGTTTTGTAGGAACGCCGCAAGTGCTGTCTGCATTGGCCGTCATTGAGCTTGTGGTCTGCAAATCAACTGTTGCAATGTCATACAACTTCAACGTGAAGAAACTGCTCACGAGAAAAAAGGAGCTAGTATGACATCTGAGATCGCAACAACCGAACCTGAAACAAAACTAGGACCTTGGGAATCTGATCTTAAGGTCATATCCCATGTAATTGTGCATGTGCCTATGAAATTACTGCTGGTGTGTAACAACATTGCTGACCGAGTTGATGATAATGAATTTTCAATTGTCACTGACATTCGTGAACGATCCATTGACCGCGTGATTCTGTCCGATGATTACTACATACCTAAGCAATCCGTTACACCTGGCAGTATTGATTACTTAAACGACGAGTATCACCATTCCGTGGTGATACATCGACATCCGGATGAGCATAACACTTTCAGTCCTACAGACAAAGCATACATTAATCAAAACTTTGAGCTGAGTTTGCTTTATACGCAAAAAGAAAAGTTCGTCAATGGTGTTTACAATCTGAAGATCGAAGACGCGATTGTTCCGATACCTGTTAAAGTAAAGGTTACCGATGGCTTGAACGACATTGACATCACGAACATTGAAACCAAACGCAATGAGCTATTCCCATTGTCAAGATATGAAAGACAATTTGACCCAGATGTAAGTAATCTTTTCACAGCCGAAGACATACTTGCTGAGCTTCGTGACCTAAGCAACAGAATTGAAATGATTGAGAACTTCTACTACCGATAACTCTTAAAATAAAAGGACACGCATGTTTACACCAGGAGACCTGATACGAAAAGCGCTGACACAGTTGGTGCTTGAAGCAATTAGAAAGATTTCTAAGCTAATATTGAAAAGCAAATGACAGTAACAAATGGAGTTGCGCTTGCACCAGCGCCAAAAAACATAACTGATATAAAGTCTGACGCTGAATTGTTTGATGACTTTCTGGCATCGCTGGATCTCGACACATCGAACCTCGCCGACACAGAATCAATTGACGGAGAAATAAAGCTCAACAAGTATCTGTGGGTAGTAAAGCAAAAAGAATCTGAGCTTTCCAGATGCAGGACAATCGCAACTGATTCAATCCGCGGCACGACGCAGTGGCTGAATGAAAAGGAAACACAGATTCAAAACGCAATTGACTGGCTCACAACACAGATGAGGAATTATCTTGTACTGAAGGATTTGAAGTCATTGTCATTACCAAACGGTACGATAGGAATGCGTAAGCAACCGGATGCAGTTGATATCGCAGACGAATCAGTATTCATTGCAAATGCCGCGCCTGACTTGCTAAGGCATGTTCCCGAATCATACGAGCCTGATTTGAAAGCGATCAAAGCTCTGATAAAAGACACCGGCGAAATACCAAAAGGCATTGAGCTGAAAGCACAGGATCCAAAGTTTTACTACAAACTCAACGGCAGTTGATATCAACTTGGAGATTTTGCCCGTTTAAATTGGGCAAAATACTCCGGCTGACACAAAAAAGTTGAAATTTAAAATGAAAACGCAATATGTCAAAACCAAAACTTGAGCTGCAGGTGAACATGCCTCAGACGATCAGGTTGCTTCAAACAGAACCTGCAACAGGTGAAAACGCCTATGGGCAATGGTTTCTGTATAATGTTCAAAGCAACGGCCAAGAATTATCGTTCTTTGCGCCTGATAAGCTTGTGAAGAAATTTCAGGAACACAATGTTAAGGAAAACGATGAAGTTGTGATCACCAAGCGGCTCTTCAAGAACGGTAAAACCAACATAGTTGACTATGACATCGCAGTGCTTGAACAAAAACCGGTGACGGTTGTAAACGGTTACGCAGGCAACGGACACGCCAAAGTTGCAACCAACGGATCAGTCAATGGTCATGATACAGGTAACTCGAAAGATTATCAGTTGCTGCTTCAATGCATGACCGAAGCAATGTTGATACGCGATGAACTTGGGAATGATGTTGATATTAACAAGCTTGGCGTGACTTTGTTTCTGAGGAAGATCAAAGCGTGACAGGTAACATCAATCAAAAGTGGGTGGCGAAAGTGCCGCCCATTTTATTTGTTTTGAAATGAGTCCGCCTATTGGACAGACTTGAAAAAATATGTTATTAAAATTTTGAGACTGCTCTTTTTGTCCGGAACATAAACTCAACTGACTTGACGCCTCATCGAGATGTGGCGATGGCGCATCACATCTGAAGCGGGGTGGGGGGATGGGTTTTGGATAGGTCGCATTCAAGTGCTTTTGGAATTGGATGCCTGTAGTTCCTTTTTCAGTTTGATAACGATATCGCAAATGTTTGACACAAGATCCTTCATTTGAACAGTGCCATTGATGTATCTCCATCTATACTTATGTTTTCGTCCATCAAAGTAGTTATAGTGATTACTTTTTCTCCGTTTTTCCTTGACAAAAGACAGATTTTCAATTGGGATTATATCAAAGATCTCTCTCTTCTTTAGCTCAAAAAATGTTTCTGTAGTATTAACATTTGGACTCCTGACACCTATTCCAAATCTAATTTCATCAATTAATACACAAACAGAAATTTCATCTGGCAAGTGTAAATTCACAGCCATAGATCCTTTTCCATTATACATTCCGGTTGTTATATTGCATGTGTCAAAAGGTATTGTACCTTGTTTATCACCTAAGTCTAATTGTTTGAAGAATCCTTTGAGCTTTTGGTAAACTGCATTTGTAATTTGCTGGTATCTGATCTTGATTAACAGGTCATCAATTCTTATCTCCTTGAATGGTTTTAGAGATTCATAGAAATTTGAAAACGTGTCTTCTTCAAAATGTTTGGGATTGCTGAAGTGATCCACAACAGCATTCAGAAGATTAATGACTTGAATATAATCAGTTACTAAGAATTTAATGTAGTCAGAACTGCTTGCGAATCCGCCCATTTCCAATTGTTCACTAAGATGCTTACTAAATTCCGCGTATGTAAGTTTATTCCATTTGTCGGGCATTAGTGAAGGAGGAACTAAAGTTAAAAGTAAGTAGGAATTATCGGGTCCTTCTTTGTCAGAAATCTTCTTCAACTGAGATATCCCTGGAATTGATTTGACTTTGTTTTCAATTATCAATTTTTTACCGCTCTTGAAGTAAACTGTAATGTCAATCTTCTTGTGCTCAGGCAAACTTCTGTCAATCTTCCATTTGTCCTTTGAATTGTCAACAAAGGGGCCAAAAATATTACCCATCTCCTCTTGAAAATTGTTACAAAGCCAATCAATGAAATTACTATGAAATAACTCTTTGGATGAAAGCGATAGATTAAACAGAGGTGAAGAGCTGAGCTCTTGGCAAATTTTTTCAACGTTCATGATAGTTTCGGATCTTGTGTTTGTTTAATTATTTTGCTTCTTCGAGAATTCAGTCTTTTAAATTTGATTTACATGTTTTTTGTTAATTCACTCAAACAGTATTACGACTTTCCCTCATTAAACTTGTCATTAATTATCTGCAGAAGATCGTTTGGATCAAAAGACACAGCCCAGTTCCATTTTCCAAAGCCACCATGTTGATTCACGGCTCTGCACCATTCATCTAAATATGCTCGTTTTGTTTTGTTCTGCTCATTGTCCTGACCCTTAGTTTCAACAATCAGATACTCATCATTGGTCAGCTTGCAAATGAAGTCCGGGAAGTAACGCCTTATTACACCCTGATAATTATAGTAAATCACAAAATTCAAATGGTCGTTCTTTACAAACGAGTCGACAACTTTAGATTCATTGATTGTCCTTGCTTCTAGAAATTCCCATGTACTATCGACCACAACAAAATTTATGTGTGTTTTATCAAATGCTTCACAGGGTTTACTTGTCCACCATGGTCTTATTTTGCCAGTAGATCGAATCGGATTTTCCTTATCAAAAACCGGCGTCAATGCATCTGTATTTACTGCCCTTATTTCATTCCAAATGTGTTGAACAACCTTGTTCATGTTCAACATTATGAGAATTCGTTTTCTCAATTCATCCTTATCGAATACTGGATTCTTGATGACAATCTTGTTTGAGTATATGAACTTTTCAATAACTCCAATCAATTGGATAAGGAAAATTTCCTTGCTGCCTTTCCAGTCAGGTTTTTTCTCTGAGTTGTAGATTGTAGACGCAACTCTGAAAATAATCGACTGCAATCTGAATTTTTCAGCAATTTCTTTAAGGTCTATTTCTGAAAGCTCAGCAAGATTGGGTTTACCTGCTACAATGGCTGCCAGTTCCGCTTCGGTAATTGAATCATAAGGATCGAGTATCAATGGTTTCATTTTTTCAAGGTCCAATGTCAAATGAGGTTTATACAAATGATCGATGCGAACTACATTTGGAAAACTAATTTCGTGCTGTGCTTTTTCCTTAACCGGTTTTATTTCCGTCTTTGGTTTTGATGGAGGAGGTAGTGGACTATCCTCTCCGCCTTCGTGTGGAAGGAAAGTAAACGGAACACCGAAGATGTTCACATATTCCGGCTCAAACAATCCGTCTTCACCCACATCATATGAAGTTCTTCGCAAACCTCTGCCTACAACCTGCTCACACAATAACTGACTGCTGAATGCCCGCAAACCCATTATGTGGGTAACTGTTTTTGCATCCCATCCTTCACTGAGCATCCCAACTGAAATCACATTCTGTATCTGCTCTCCTGGCTCGCCAACTCTACCAACGGTATCAACTGTTCTTCTGAGAAGTTCAGCTTGCTGCTTCTTGTTTAGTTTCCCCGCTATTACAACCGGTTGGTATTCTTGCAATTCATCTTCGGCATCATCTTCCGTTTCGTCCACTTTATAAATCTCGACTTCTCCAGTTTCAGATTCTGCCTTTTTCAAAATACCACTGTCTATCTGCAAAGTCTTTTCAGGGTCGCACAAATCCCCCAAATCTGCAACTGAAAGCAAGAAAAGATCTTTGTCAAATGAGTATTTTATTCGTGCTGATGTGTAAGTTGTGTTTGCCACAGTTATCATCACAGGAGGAGTTCTATAACCAACTCTCTCCCACTCATCTTTTGCTGCTTTCCAATCTTTTCCCAAAAGCAGATAAGCATTCTTGATCAAGTCGGGAAGAGGAACGGACTCTTCAACCTTTTGGTTAATGTCGTCTTTCACAGTTTCGTCCATATAGATGTGATACAAACGTGAACGTAAATCCTTATCCACATTTCCATCATCACGAACTACAACTCTCGGTGTTTTTACCAAACCTGCTTCAATGGCGTCATTCAAGCCAAAGTCTGAAACTATCCAAGGAAATAATGCTTCTTCGCTTGCTTTTTTTCCGCTTGGTGCAAATGGTGTTGCCGATAAATCGAAACAACGCATAATGCCTCTTGTTCTGTGAATGCGGTCAAGTCCACCAACCCAAACGGTTGCTTCTTCAGCCAATTCCTTCAGATCTTTAGAAACTTTTAGTTCTGGATTTTTTCTCCATGCATGGTGTGCTTCGTCATTGATGACAATAATGTTGGAAGCATTCGCCATGTCGCCCAACACTTCCTTTACATACGCTACATCGCTCTTTGCTCCGCGCTTGTCAACCGATTTTTTCTTGGCAATCTTTTCCTCTGTTTGCCAAGCCAAACAATGCCAGTTGATGATTTTGATTTTGCCTTGTCGCAGGGAATCCATCAATCCAGAAGGCACAATATTGAACTCTTCGTAATAGTTGTCAGGATCGGTTGGATTGAGAACCGAAAGTCGATTGCGTACCGTTAAGCCCGGTGCAACAATTAAAACATTCTTTGAAAAACGAGTGTCTTTTCCATTTGCAATTTTGTTCAATACATTCCATGCAATGAGTTGAGCCATTACAATGGTTTTTCCCGAACCTGTTGCCATTTTGCTGCACCAACGACTGAACTCACCGCCATCACTCGGAATGTCAATTCCTGTCTTATCTGCTTCGGGCGCTTCGGTTAGCCAAATCAGTGTTTCAATGGCTTCTAATTGGCAAAAGAAGAACCTGCGGTCTTTGCGTTCTTCGGGGTCTTGCCAATGCTGTAAAAGTCGTTTGGTTATTCCTGAAACTCCGGGATAACCTGCTTCACGCCACTTTTTAGTTCTTGGGCGAATGGTGTTTACCAAATCAATTTCAATGAATGTTCCCGGGTCGTCAAATGTTTTTGAACTTTCGGAAGCCACCACATAACCCGCTGGTCTACGACCTTCCTGTAAAATAAATTCTCTTGTGTCTCTGACATATTCCCAATACTGTAGCGGCTCAACGTAAGGGGAATTAATTATCAGCTTGTTTATATTCTTCATGGCGAATTAAAGTCTGATAATTTTTAAAGATTCAATTCCTCTTGCGTCAATAATTTTTACTGCCACATTTTGTCCTGCTTTAAAAGGAAGTGAAACAGTTCCACCAAATGCTTCAATTTTTTCTTCGTCAATTTCAGCTTTCAGGTTTTTCGCTAAGGTAGCCCAACCATCTTTGGCTCCGGCCATTGGGAAAAATACCTGTGATGGAAATAAACTTCTGCCGTCATAGTCATGGTCGAGCATCCACATGGCAATATCACTTTTGCCACCACTATCAACCGTTCCTGTCTTCGGATTGTAATAATCAAAGCCGTTTACTTCAACTGTGTATTTGCCTTTGTCGTCTCCTGATTTGATTTCTTTGATTTGAACATCGGGCTGACCAATTAGCCAAAAGCTTTCGTTGCTACTACGTTTCTTTTTCAAATCGTTTGTCAGCAAGTCAGCATTCATTTGAGCTTCCAAAAGCGTAATGCCAGGCCAGTTTGTTTCCTCAATATCTTTTCTCGCTTCCGAATCGAAATGGAAAGCACAGAACAAAATAATTTCAGGCTTTGGTTTTAATGTCCTTGCTTCCTCTAAAGCTAACTCAACCATACGCTGTTCAAGCGGTGCATATTCAGGGCCAAAGCAAACCACAACCCGTTTCGGGTTGTCTTCTTTAGTTTCGCCATGTGCCTGTAAAAATCGGGTACCACCTAAAGTTTCCATCCGTGTAAACGAAATGTGAGCACCTTTTTTTCCTCTTACTCCTGATTTTAATAGTTCATCAATCCAATCATTTTGTCTTGATGTTTCGCCACTTCGGGTAATTGTGCTATCTGCTTCAAATGAAGTGGCAGCTTCAATTTCTTCAAACGATTTTGCAATAGGTGATGGAACTGCTTCCATTGTGAATGGGCCAGATACTCTTTGCTTTTTAGTATCGGAAATCGGTTTATCGTATAGTGTTTCTATTTGAAGAGGCTCATTGTTTGCAAGAGCACCCATAGTAATATGCGGCACGGTTGCATACTTAAAACCACTTCCGACACCCTCATTTGGGTGAGCCAATTCAAAATAATTGAAATTTGATGTCATCAACCTTTGTTTAGCCAAAGTAATTGACACCCTTGATGTATCACATGTAATCCATCTTCGACCATAATTTTCCGCTGCAACAGCAGTAGTTCCGCTACCACAAGTTATATCAAGGATTAAATCCCCAGGGTCAGAAGTCATCAATAAACATCGCTTAGGAATTTCTTGGGTTGTTTGTACTACATAGACTTTTGATTTCTCGGCCGCAGTATCATTCCATATAGAGCCATATGGCGTAACTGGGTAATCTTCATGATATAAGACATATTTTAGTTCTCCGTCAATATCGATAAGTCTCTTTCTATCTCTTAATGATTTCATACCATCTTCTGTAGTTGACCAACAATTCACTCCATCGGGTGTTTTGGTAGCATTACCTCCGGGGGGACAGTATGTTATTCCATCATATTCAAAATTAAAATCTTGATTTTTACGATATTGAGTGGGCCTTAATCTAATTGCAGCAAAAACTTTAGCTCCTTGAATTAGCAACTTATGATTATTATGCTCTTCTTTAGTAAGGAGCCTTCTTGTTCCATCTGGCAATTCAACAAACCTATAATTTTGGTCTCCTTCTGCTTCTTGATAGAAGTATTGCTTGCGGAATTTAATTTGAGTTTTGTCTTTGGAATACCAAATAATGTGGTCATATGAAACGTCAAGAAGCCTTGTAGATAAAGGAATTGTTCTAGTTCTGTATCTTATATCACAAACAAAATTCTCAACACCACAAACCTCATCTAATAGGTTTCTAACATAATGGAAATTCTCATCTGAGATTTGAATGAAAATAGATCCTTGTGGTGATAATAATTCTTGTGCCAATAAAATCCTATCTCTTAGATATGTTAGATATGAGTGGATTCCTAATTCCCATGTATCACGAAAAGCTTTTAACATTTCAGGTTCGGATGTTAAATCTTCATCTTTCTCTTTCACCACCTTTTTAGATACAAATGGTTGAAAATTCGAACCATAATTTATCCCATACGGCGGGTCAAAATACACCATTTGCACTTTCCCGCCCATGCCTTCTTTTTCTAACAGACTGTTCATTACCAAAAGGCTATCACCAGCAATCAGTCGGTTACTCCAATTCTCTTTGTGCTTGTAAAATTCGATGGCTTCACGCAAAGGCTTTTTTTCTGCTTCAAATAAACTCATTTGTGTGGGAGGTTCTACTTCCTTTTTCACGGTTTCAATAATGCGTCTTGGGTCAATGCGTTCATGCACATGTAAACTCACAGTCGGCACATCAAAACTGGTGTGTTCGGCTTTTCCTGCCCATTGCAGTTGCGGGTCAAGGTGCGGGTCGTATTGGTAGGTCGTCTTTTTATAACCACCGTTGTCGGTACGTGCATCTACCAGTCCAACAGGCGGGTTGTTTACCCGTTTTTTGTCTTTATGTTCGTATTGCTCAATTGGCTTTACTGTCTTCTTGGAAGATCTCTTGGCCGAAGCCTTAGTTGATTTTTTTGCTTTTGGCTTTTTCACAATTCAATATTTTCGGATTATTGTCGGGTCTGTAAGATTCGATGACAGTTTCAATGAAGCTTATAAAAATACTTCTGGCATCCATATCGCTAATGCTCCACAAGACTAATCATAATTATAGATCGGCAATTGTCATACAAAAAAGTAATTCAAGTGATTCATTTGAAAATGAAAATTGCACGTTGAGATATTATTGGTTAATATCCGAAAAATTCTCAAGTAAGTAAATCAACTTCACAAGCCACATCCACACCTCGGACAAAAATTCCCAACCAAACTTCTTCGCGCGCGGGTGCTGGCGCCATACGTCAAAGGACCGGGGTGGGTAGTAACCCTTTTTCGATAGCTCGCATTTGGTGTTCCGATTATTTAGTTACCATACATCAGAAATGATGAGATGATGTTTCGTGAGTATCCTCTCGTTTGAAACAACTGAGCTCAATTAGAATTTGCTCTTCAGAATATCAATTTCCATTCAGCTGTTGAACTGACAAGTCAAATAATCCTTCTGTGGACATTGATCATTTTGACGGTCAGTTGTCAAATGCTATTAATGATAAACTTAAACATTCAACAAAGATGAAAAACAGAATAAACATCAACAAACTTAACTGGCTGCTCGAACAAGCTGAACCAGGTGATCACAGCGTTTATGAACAACTGCTTAAAGAGTACAATGAGATTGAAAAGCAACTCCTGATTGACATCCCCAATAACAAGCACGATCTTGACCTGGTGCAAAAACATCGTGATTTGAACAAGGTATTAGCCAACTGGCCTCCGTTTGCGGTTGACGAATACAACATATTCGATAAAGCAAAAGACTACGCAAATGAAGATAGTATATGTTAATGACCGTGAGCTAAAAGCATTGGGGCGCATGAAACAAAAAGAGCTGGACCGCGCAGTGGTGAGATTTCGCCGGAAACAAAAAACGCACTACAAGTCTGAGAGGCTTAAGGATTTCTACAGTGAATGCGACCAGAGCGAAAATCCTGTATTGCTTACTGTTCCATTTAGGTGTTTCTTTTCGTATTACCTGTACCTGTATCTGAAAGCCAGATGCGAGCCGTATGATTTCGACAAGGGGCGATATCAGTTTCATGTGTCACAACCGGTAGAAGTTAATTTCGGACAGCTCACAAGGCATACACAGTTGCCGCTAAATACAATACGCTCTGCTTACAGAGAACTTGTAGCAATGGGCTTCTTGATTGGCGCTGACTTGCTAAAAGACACGCGGCAAAACGTTTGCAAACGCGTGATGGTGGTAAATGATTATTGGCTGATAGGTTATGATGAACACAGGAGAGTTGCATTGTTCAATATCAACTTCACAAGAACAGCCAAAGACTGTACAACAAACAGATCAACCAATGTAACAGTTGGTTGATCTTCACTCCTTATGAGAAATTCCTTCCAATTTTGTCCGGAAACCCGGACATATTTTACTTGAGTGCTACCCAAAATTTTGGAAATCGAATTATGTCCTGAAATCGGACTCATATATCAGACCCGGTGCTTGAGATGTAGTGCTGGCACCATACCGATATATGGTTTAAAAGAACATCCAATTTCGATAGCTCGCACTTTAAGACCGGTGTATTGTCTTGGTATGCGGATTTTGTCCGGGATCGCGGACACTTTTTGATGCTAAATTAAGAGTCAGGGTATATGAAAACGCGTTGTGAGCGCATATTATGCAATAAGTGTCAACTCAAACAGTGTATCAGCCAGTTTTTGTCCACATTCCCGGACTAAACTTGCAGGTATGAAATTACCCCTGATCTTATTCTGCGCAGAAATCCCAGGCGGAATAAAAAATCGCTTTGAATCGATGTTTTTGGCAGTGAAAATGGGAGCAAGAAAAGTGTAAAAACAGAGCAAAAACGCATTAAATGTTAGGGACTGCAAAAATGAAAAATGAAAACCTTAATTCCAAGCTGTTTTCGCCACTTTTTTCCCTTAAGTTTCCTATACATAGATGGAATATTATTATTAGAAGACAGAGAAGAAAAATATGAAAATGAATAGAGAATAAAGGTAGAAATAACTTAAGAAATAGGAAAGAATTGGACGTTGAATAACTTGAATATTGATTGATTCATTGCTTGATTCATATATACATTACTTTTTTTCAGATTTTTTTGCTTGTCTTTAACTAAAGTAATCCGGCTTTGCGAGGACTTTGGGGCGATCCTTTACACTTACAGGGGTGATATTTATTTTTACTCCAAATCAAACAATTCTTCTCTACGCTTGTTTTCTTGTGTATGCAATTGTTACTGAAAGTATCTTAAAAGCCTTCCCAAAGCTTCATATAGCCTCTGAGCAATGCATTCTAACTCTGCTTTCTAAATGCTTTACTTTCAAAATCTTCAATTGAACAAACTTCTTCAATTAGATTTTTGGCGCTAATCTTTACATAATATCTCTTGCCCTACCCATGCGAGCATTAATTAATTCAAAACTTTCTTTGTTAAGGTTTTATCACTCCAACAAAATTGTAAGCATTGTTATCAACAATCATGTAATCAGAAGCATCAACTATTTCATCTCCGTTAAGATCAGTTAGTACAAACCGCCCGGCAAGAAAATTTGCTGCATCATTCTCAACCATTAATAATTCAGTTGCATCTATAAACCCGCTTTGATTGAGATCTCCGGTATAAATGCAATACTTAGAACCTTTCCGCTTCAGGTTGTTTCCGTATGCCTGAGATGCTGAAGTTGTAAAGTCATAGCTGTATAATTCTCCATTGTTGTAAAATGCTTCTCCACCAAGTTTACTCCAAGTTTCAATACTTTGAAAGTGTTTGACTACCACATAGTAATTTCCCGAAGGAGCATTATAGAAAGAAAATATATTAAATGTATTCAGACTATCCAATATCAATGTGCAACTATCAACATTCGCATACGGGAAAATCGAATTTTTGAGATACACTTTAACGCTGTCTCTTCTTGACATTTGATTGAAAAGAGGGAAGTACAATCCTTCGAAAAGTATCTTAAGGCTTAATCTTATTTGCGGCTGCAGTAAATAGTAAAGGTAAACCCTTCCTGTATTGCCATTATACCCTTCTGAACCAATTATGAAATCTGAGTAATTGTCACAATTTACATCACCTGCATAAGCAACAGAAGATCCAAAATAGTCTCCTTGATTTTTGCCGTTGAACACTTTGTCAGGTATGGTATCCATACTTGTCCCTCCAAAAAATATATATGACCTTCCAGTCAATGAATTGTTGCCAAATGAAGAGATTAGTATGTCTGAGTAGCCATCGTTATCTACATCCCCGGCTGGTGACATTCCAACTCCGAAGTAATCATATTCGTCTTTGCCTGTAATAATAATGTCAGCTGTTGTATCCATATTGACACCTCCAAAATATATGTAAACTCTCCCTCTTTGATTATTGTAAGACCAAGTTCCAATCATAATATCCGAAAAACCATCATTGTTTAAGTCACCTGCCGAAGATACAGATGTTCCAAATTGGTTTACATTTACCTCTCCAGATAAGATAACATCTGCAATAGTATCTTGAATGCTATTTCCAAAATAGATCATTACCTTATTCTGAGCTTCATTGCTAATTAAAACATCATCGAAGCCATCATTGTTGACATCTCCAGCTGAACAAACCGCTGTTCCGAGATTTCCCCAATCACTGAATTTCAAATCTTCAACAGTATCCATTTCAATTCCACCAAAGTAGATATGTGCCCTACTCTTATATCGAGTTCCAACCAATATGTCCGCGTATCCATCGTTATTGAAGTCACCAGCGCTTGAGAGACTTTGACCAAAGTAGCTCAGATTTTCTATTACAAGATCCGGAATGCTGTCAGTGATTGGAGCACCAAACAAAACGTAAACTTTACCAACATTGTGAGCACTAATTATCACGTCAGAAAATCCATCACCATTCAAATCACCTGCGGAAGCGACAGATCTTCCTAGCATTTCCGGTTGTCCTACATATTTTCCCGTGAGTGATAGATCTTGAATATTATCTATAGGGTTTCCTCCAAAATAAATGAATGCCTTGCCTTTACCACCATCAAACCCCGGAGCACCTACAATCATATCGCTACATCCATCTCCATTCATATCCCCCGCCGATGCAACGTTTGCGCCAAAATGGTCACCGAGATAAAAGCCTGTAAAGACTAAGGTATCTGTTTCGATAGAATTGTAAATTGACAATTTACTTTCCCGGCAATAGCTTTTGTTAGCAACAATGAGAAATGTTGTGATTACTGCAATTGTAATGAGTGAAAATAAAGAAGTGCTTAACTTTTTCATAACCCCTCCCATAATAATTAGATTTCTAGATAATTTTATACAAACTTAGTTCACTTGCAGTCAAATTAAAAGCTAACATTGTTCACCGCCGCCTCAGATCCTCTGTCAAAATGTGAATGTAGTTCATGGTTGTATGAATATCAGAATGCCCGGCGATCTCCTTTACATAATTAATGTTCACTCCGACTTTGATAAGGTTTGTAATGAATGCATGCTTTAGACAATGAAAGTGAAATTTCTCCGGAAAATTAATAGACCTAAGTATCTTCTTGAATTCTTTGCTCACATAGAAAATTCTCATTCTTGCTCCGTATCTCAGTAAGACCATTTGGGCATTGACGTCAAAAGCGACACGCTTAAGTGATAACAGGATAGAACCCAAATTTGTCATGATAGCAAGACCGCATCACTCGTCTCAGTTGATTCACCCGCGCGGCTTCAATTACAAACGAATCATGTACGGACAAAACCAAAACGCCGCGTTCACGGTGTAACTTCAGAACACAATTTGCGATATCAGAATCAGTTTTTTGTAATTCCAGACCAATTCCGGAATACATGTATTCGGAAATCGGCGCGTGCGCATTTACCCAGTTCGTGAGCAGCGGTTTTATTCTGGCATCGGTGATTCCGCCTATCATATCAGCATATGTGGTATTCCGTAGTTCATTCCTGATACCTTTGAGACAAGCTTGTTCATTCTCTGCATTCAAAGCAGCCAATGCGATAATCTTATAAATGGGCCGGAGCTCTTCTCTGTAGCCTCGCGCCACAGCATACGCGTCTTTTGTATATTGATGCCCTTTCATATGGTAAAGCATTCTCAATTGGTAAGCAGAATAATCCAACTCCACTGTGGACTGTCCGCCGATGGTTATTTTGGACCGTAGGCCACTTGGCATGTTTTCAATCCCACCGTAGAATCTCCCGCCGTGTTCAAAGTCCACATTGAAGATTCGCCTTAAACACATCGGACGCAAACTAACAATTGACGCATTGTCGTAATTGTAGTAAGTATTTCTCAATAGGTAATCTGTATGCAAAGACCTGTCATCACTGGTAAGTCCGGTTAATTGAATATCAGTTCGGCCGAGCAAATCATTGTACGCAACTAAGTCGTTACGCATTTCTGTGATCTCATTTGTATCATCATATTGAATTGCAGCACCTGCCGAATCTCGCAAGACTATTTCACCGTCCTTCAACACATACACAAGGTCTGCGTTTGTGAGGAAATCCAATTGCTGTTTCAATTCTTCAGTCGGATGTATCTTTGTGAGTTCGCCTTGGTTGTCGTAGTGTTGTCCGAGATACTGGACAATCAGCCCTTGGCCGACCATTGCATCGAGTGTGCTCACAACAAAGTCACATGATTGTATCGACAGTTTTTCATCATACGGTACTCGTGCATACCACTCGGGCGTCCTCGAAATCGCGAGGCATTTCCATCTGAGCGATGCTTGGAATAAATTGGCGAGTATGC
>CALEVL010000031.1 GCA_937924675.1 uncultured Ignavibacteria bacterium
AAAAAAAATCCTGTCCCGCAATGCCATGATATCGACAGTGCAGGACAGGTTATACTGAATAGAGCCCGAGTATTACTTTACCAGAAGCATTTTTCTGGCCTCGGAAATTCCGTTGAAGTTGAGCCGATAGAAATAAACTCCTGTTGCAAGATCTTCGGCATCGAAACTTACAGAGTAAGAACCTGCAACCTTAAATTCATTCACAAGAACTGCCACTTCACTGCCAAGCTGATCATAAATTTTCAGTGTTACATTTCCTGACTTAGGAAGATCAAAATTTATTGCAGTCACAGGATTGAAAGGATTAGGATAATTCTGATGAAGTCTGAAATCAGACACTAACTCAGAACTGTTTCCGGTTGAAACAAACAAATCGGGAATGTATTCTGATATGTATTGAAAATTTGCACCTGCGACTACCGTTCTTACAAGTGCGCCTGTAGTAGAATCCACTTCATGAACCCCTGTGCCGTTTGTGGTAAGATAATGTCCGTTGCCAAGAAGATAAGCGCTTCTGCATCCGGTAACACCTGTAAGTGATCTTATATAGTTTCCGGTAGAGTCAAACATTATCAGTCCGGAAGGTGTGGAGAATCCTGCCACTACAAGGTTACCATTTGCAAGCTGAAACATTTGCTGAGGGAAAGCAATGTTGCTGCCGCTGTAAAACGGAGCAATGAACACTCCGTCATGTGTGAACTTAGTGATTCGATTTGTACCTGATGAATTGGTTATCAGCATGTCGCCTTGTCTTAGCAGGATGTCGAAAGGGCTGTTGAGATTTCCCGTGATAAATGTGCCGGTGTGATTTCCGTCTTCATCGAATTGCTGAATAGTGTTCTGACTTGTACCGCTTCCAACTGTCACAAGAAGATTTCGGTTCGGGCGGAAACGTATCCCTCTGATGTTGTCAAGTATAGCGGTGTTAACGCCTCCAACCGGAGCAAAAAATCCGACATAGCTTCCTGCAGTATCAAACTTCTGTACAAGATCACTTATCTGATCGGAAACTACTATGCTTCTCCCGTCAAACAACTGCAGTGCATGCTTAGGGCTTTGCAGTTGCGGATTGGAATGTAATATAAAAGCAGTATCAAGAAGATCGCCGTTCACAGAACTGAAAAGAGATACCCTGTCAAAAGTCCAGTCGGTTATCATCAGAAATTTTTCTCCGCCTCTTGCCGAAGATATCACAGGATCAAACATACCACCGGTATTGTCAACTATCCTTCCGTTTCCATAATCAATTCTGGATCTCAGCGGGTCAAATCTGCCTGTGACCTCTTCATAGTATGCTGTGTATCCGCCATCATAGACATTTGCAAGATTTGTAAACACTGCATAAACAATTCTGCCGTTCTCAATGTCTTTGACATCGAACATGACTCTTTCTGAAGTAAGAATATTTACGGGGAGATTCCTGCTGACTGCCTCACTCCTCGCGGCAATCAAGAGTGCAGGATCATTTTCGACATTTGCAAGAAGATCTTCGAAGCTGATAATTGGTGATGCATTTGCTGCTGATGACAAGAGCAGAAATGCGAACAGAAAAATGTAACACTTTCTCATATCGGTATCCTCCTTATAGTTTATTTGATTAAGACTTGTAACGGCAAAAGCTAAGGATTACTTACATCAAAAGGTATGAAGTTTTCAGGAAAGAAATATTCAGCAATCCGTAAGAGTTAGAATATGTATATTTGTCAAAAATAAACTTTAACTGCAGATGAAAAGATATTTGATGATTTGCCTCATAATGTTCACAACTTCTGTTGTTTGCGCTCAGAACGAAAATCCCAATTTTGACAAGGCACTTGCCGATTCACTTGGTGCGGATGAGTATGGAATGAAATCATACGTGCTTGCTATTCTTAAAGCGGGCTCAAACGAATCCAAAGATGAAAACTTCCTGAATACAGTCTTCAGGGGACACATGGAAAACATAGGGCGGCTGTCTGCTCAGGGAATGCTTTCGCTTGCAGGACCGTTCGGTGCAAACAACAAGAACTACCGGGGAATCTATATCTTCAATGTAAAGACGATTCCGGAAGCGGAAGAACTGATCAAAACAGATCCTGCTATAGAGCAGAAAGTTCTTGAAGCTGAACTGTATGAATGGTACGGCTCGGCGGCAATTGCAACTCATCTTGATACTCATAAGAGGATTGCAACAACAAATCCGTAAGAAACAGGAATTCAATTTTTTCTGCTACCGAAGTGCAGAGCGTGCAAGAACTGTTTTATTTTGATTTGAGTTAGATTGCTTAATGTCATCTAAACCGGCAAACTCATGAACCGGATCGATCCCGGAATTCTTTCTTCAGATACTGTTGAACTTCGTCCAATGGATGAATCCCACTTTGCTGAACTGGAAAGCATAGCGAAGGACAAGAGTATCTGGCAATATTATACGCTTGACGGAAGTAATCACGAAAGATTTCGTAAAGCCTTGGAATCTGCTATGTTTGAAAAAAAGAAGGGGATACAGTTTCCCTTTGTGATATTTCATAAGAAGCATAGAAGATTGGTTGGAAGCACAAGGTTTCTGGATATTCAATTGAACAACAAAAAACTTGAGATCGGCTGGACATGGCTGCAGCCTGAATTCTGGGCGACTTCAGTTAATCCCGAATGCAAGCTGTTGCTCCTCACATACTGTTTTGAGAATCTAAGACTGTATCGTGTTCAGTTTAAGACAGACGAGAACAATCTTCGCTCACGCAGTGCTATAGAGAAAGTCGGAGGAAAATTTGAAGGCATACTCAGAAATGATATGTTAAGAGATGACGGCACAAAAAGGAATTCCGCGTATTACAGCATAATTGAGGAAGAGTGGCCGATAGCAAAAATGAATCTGAAAAAACAATTGATAGATAT
>CALEVL010000032.1 GCA_937924675.1 uncultured Ignavibacteria bacterium
GATTCTGCCTGGACAAGAGAAATTCGTGCATTCGTGGCTAACATTTTTTTTGCCAATAATACACGAATGCCAAATCAGCAATTTAACTTAAGGAAAAATCCGATAGGAAAAGAATGAAGACAAATCCCCGGGCTCTCTATTTTTAATTTCTAATTGTTAATTTCTAATTGCTCCTATCCGTGCATTCGTGGCTAACATTTTTTTTGCCAATAATACACGTATTCCAAATCAGCAATTTAGCTTAAGGGAAAATCCGACAGGGAAAGAATGAAGACAAATCTACAGGCTCTCTATTTTTAATTTCTAATTGCTCCTATTCGTGCAATCGTGGCTATTGTTTTTTTGGCCACTAGTACACGAATGTTAAAGCAGCAAATGAAATTAACAATCCAATGCAGGCAAGCACTCCGGGATTGCGAACAACACAACGTCTTGTCTTTTCACATCATCCGCAGCCACTTCAATTGGGTTGTAATTGTCGATGTTAAAGCCCACACTAAGACAGAGCCGGAAATATCAGCTCTTATACTGATTCCGTAACAATTTATGCCGTTTTGTTTCAGGCAGACTCCATCCATCATTGCCTCCACAGCAAACCAATGACTGCAGAGCCTAAGTTCAGGAATAAGCTCAATTCAAAATAGAGACGCTTGCCATTCGGCATTCAACTGATCTGACTTGTTCACAAGTCTATGTGCCTTAGGGATTTGAGTCCACATAAGTTGGAAGCGATTTGTAAAGACGTAAGTAATGAGACCTCAATAAAATAAAACTCAATTTGACAGAAGTTAAGAAAGAAGGAATTCTACTTGAAAAAACAGGACTGAATTTCGAGAACGAAGGTGTGTTGAATCCTGCAGCAATTCGCGAAGGCGACAATGTTCACATATTTTACAGGGCAGTCAGCAAGGGAAACTATTCAAGTATCGGATATTGCAGGCTGAACGGACCGCTTGAAGTTGAAGAACGTCATAGCACACCTCTGCTCTATCCGCAGCTCGAATATGAATCGCACGGTGTTGAAGATCCGCGCATTACAATGATTGACGATCTGTACTATCTCACTTATACTGCATATGACGGAGTCAATGCCCTCGGTGCACTTGCTACTTCAAAAGACCTGCAGAACTTTGAGAAACAGGGGTTGATAGTTCCCCGTTTCTCCTACAATGAATTCAGGCGGCTTGCCGAATGCAAAGGAACTATCAACAGAAAGTATTCCCGGTACAATGACGACATCCGTCTTCATACAAAACATGATAAAGAAATTCTGGTCTGGGATAAGAATGTCATTTTCTTTCCAAGACGAATTGGCGGCAAGCTTCACTTCCTTCATCGTGTCAGGCCTGACATTCAGATAGCAGCTGTGAATGAACTAAAAGAACTGACGAAGGAATTCTGGGAAAACTATTTTCATCATTTTACAGACAACATTGCACTAACTCCGAAACACAGGCATGAAGTAAGTTACATTGGCGGCGGCTGTCCGCCAATTGAGACAGAACACGGCTGGCTGCTCATATATCACGGCGTTCATGACACTACAAAAGGATACGTATATTCGGCATGCGCAGCTTTGCTGGATCTTGATGATCCGTGGAAAGTTCTTGCCCGCTTGCCTTACCCGCTTTTTACGCCCGAGCATGAATGGGAACTGAAAGGTGAAGTAAACAATGTCTGTTTCCCTACGGGCACAGCATTGTTTGATGACACATTATATATTTACTACGGAGCAGCTGATGAACGCATTGCGTGCGCCTCCGTGAGTTTGTCCAAGCTCCTCTCAGATCTTTTGGAAATAAATAAACAAAACGAAAAATGAATAAAGTAATCGAAACAACCATTGATGATGTAATGTTAGGTGAGCTGTTTTCTGAATCAATTCATCTGAACGATGAAGAGAATATAACTTTTGTTTCAGAACTGCCCGAAATTCTTTTTATCACATCATATCCTCCGAGAGAATGCGGCATCGCTACATACTCTCAGGATCTGTTCACATCTCTTAATAAAATTTTCAGCAACTCATTCTCCCTAAAAGTATGTGCTCTTGAAACAGGTATCTCAAATCACACGTATCCTGAAGAAGTGAAACATATACTCGACACGACTGATTCGCCAAAGTATGCAGAGCTTGCACACACAATCAATATTGACAAGAGCATAAGATTTGTAATAGTCCAGCATGAGTTCGGATTCTTTCAGAACGGGAGTGAAGATGATTTTCTGCAATTTCTATATACTCTTATCAAACCTGTCATCATCGTGTTTCATACTGTCTTGCCTCATCCCAATGAAGCCTTGAGATTGAAAGTTAGAAACATTGTTGCGGCAAGCGAATCGGTTGTAGTAATGACAAAGAATGCCGCGCATATACTTACCGATGATTACGGAGTGCAGGAAGAAAAGATCGAGGTAATTGCTCATGGAACTCACCTTGTTCAACATCTGAACAAAGATTCCCTGAAGGCAAAGCACGACATGGCAGGAAGGAAAGTACTGTCAACATTCGGATTGCTGAGTTCCGGCAAAGGCATTGAGACAACTCTGAACTCTCTGCCGGAAATTATAAAGACAAATCCTGAAGTTGCTTTTCTTGTCATAGGCAAGACTCATCCCGGAGTAATAAAATCAGAAGGCGAAAAATACAGAAATATGCTGGAAGCAAGAGTTGAAGAACTAAATCTTGGAGATCATGTAAAATTCATAAACAGTTACTTGCCTCTGCAGGATTTGCTTGAGTATCTTCAGCTTACGGATATTTATCTGTTTACATCCAAAGATCCAAACCAGGCTGTGAGCGGAACATTCTCTTATGCAATGAGCTGTGCATGTCCGATTATTTCAACACCAATACCACATGCGCGCGAAGTGTTGAGTGAAGAAACAGGTATCATTATTGATTTTCAAAGCTCTGTACAACTGTCAGAAGCAGTCAATCGTTTGCTTGGAGATGACTCTATGAGAGTGGCATTCAGTTCAAGCACTTTACAGCGCATAGTGCCGACTTCATGGGAAAACTCAGCTATAGCTCACGCAGAACTTCTGCAAAAGATAGCAAGGCAATCCGGTTTTTCTGATGCATCAAGAGAAGGTATAACTTCTCTTTCACAGCAGACTGTTTATCGAACAAAGAAATTGTCACTTCAATATCGCTTGCCGGAGATCAACTTGGGTCATGTTAAGAAAATGACAACAGAGATTGGGATGATCCAATTTTCAAAGATCAATCAGCCGGACATAGATTCCGGTTACACGCTTGATGATAACGCACGTGCAATGGTTGCATTGTGCATGCATTATGAGCTTACAGGTGACGAAGAAGATCTGAAATACATCCGCACTTATCTCGACTTCATAAAGTTCTGTTTGCAGCCCGGTGGAAATTTTCTGAACTATGTTGACAGTGAGAAGAGATTTACGGAGCAAAACAACGAAACCAATCTTGCTGATGCAAACGGAAGAGCCGTCTGGGCGCTGGGTTATGTCATTTCAGGCAACAAGTATTTGCCGGCTCAATTTGTTTCCGACGCTGAAGAAATATTGCTTCATTCATTGCCTTATATTGAGATGATGCATTCTACAAGGTCAATGGCGTTTGCAATCAAGGGATTGTATTACT
This sequence comes from uncultured Ignavibacteria bacterium, assembly GCA_937924675.1. Lineage (GTDB taxonomy): Bacteria > Bacteroidota > Ignavibacteria > Tepidaquicellales > Tepidaquicellaceae > JADJAH01. The sequence continues at coordinate 3,623 of CALEVL010000032.1, forward strand.
CCAACATGCAGAAGAAATCATTGGTAAAGACTATGCTCATTACAACTTTAGCTAATCGGTTAGTACAGATGTTTGTACACGAATCGGAACAGAATTGGCAGTGGTATGAAAGTTATCTTACTTACGCCAACAGTATTTTACCGGAAGCAATGTTATGTGCATGGCTGGAAACAGGAAATGAGTTATATAAAGAGATAGCAAAGTCAACATTCGATTTCCTGTTGTCACTTACATTCAATGAAGGCAGGATCAGGGTTATTTCAAACAAATGCTGGCTGCATAAGGGACGGTCGATAGTGCCGGAAGTTATTGGAGGAGAGCAGCCGATTGATGTTGCATACACAATTATTGCAATGAGCAAATTCTATGATGTGTTCAAGGAGGATGATTATTTAATCAAACTTGCTACTGCTTTCAACTGGTTCCTCGGCAACAATCATCTCCATCAGATTATCTACAATCATTGTACCGGCGGCTGTTATGACGGATTGGAAGAAGGACACGTGAATCTGAACCAGGGTGCCGAATCCACAGTAAGTTATCTGATGGCGCGATTGACGGTTGAGAAACAATTCAATACCAGTCATGATACGATGGAGCTCTTAGGTGTTAGTGGTGCTGTTGTTGTATAGCAAGCAGTGCGAAATTGTTCAATGATTTTTTGCTAATGGTGAAAATCAATTTCAAAACTTTATTTTTTCGCAAGCCCCGAAGCTCGTGTGAGTGTGTAAAAATAATATCACCCGTCATTTCAAAATTTGCAACCCTTCTTCACAACCCCCCTGCCCCCCTTTTTTAGAGGTGGGTGTTAATCGTGAATCTGCGAAGACAATGAGCAGACCACCAACCCCGAAGGGGTGCAATGATTATAGAATTATAATTGAAATGTGTCTAACCCCGAAGGGGTGACATTGCTCTTTGCAAAAAAAATATCACCATCAGTTCCAAAATTTGCAGCCTATCTTTACCCCCCCTTGCCTCTCATTTTAAGGGAGGTGTTTGTCGGGAGCGAAAATATTATCTCTCTTCTTATCACTTCTGTTCTAAAAGAAATCAAATAGTCACAATTATGGAGTAGCCCACTTATCAATCCAATGAACTATGCCTTTTCACACAATTCTTTTGTAGTTTACAATAGTCAAACACCCATAATATAATGGACCAATACTCTTCGATTGTATGGGATTTATGCAACATCAAAAAAACAAGTTAGTCTTGAATGAAGCAAAGATAAATGAGATTACTCCATCTTCAAGACAACCTGATTTTGAGAGTTGTTCAAATTTTAAAAAAATAGACATCATGAAAACTAAACTGAAATTGAGAACAGCCGGATCAATGATCCTGATGTTTTTGTTATTCGTATTTACTTCCTGTACAAAAACTGGTAATGACAGTCTGACCAAGACTGAACAACTGGACGTGAATACAGAGTCAGTTACAATTGATGAAAAGGAATTTACGGAATCATTTGAAGATCTTACAACGGTTGATTACAGGGAATTCTACGATCAATTAACACCGCACGGCGAATGGATACAGATATCAACAGAAGATGTTGGTGTGAAACCTGAAACAGCAGTGAATGCCAAATCAGAAAAAAGCAGTCTCACACTCGCAAATCTGTTTGCACTGAATGATGCGAATGCTTCATCATTGGGAGAAGTGAATATGATCTATGTTTGGAAACCATCAACAGATTTGGGAGTTGTAAAAGTTGAAGGTGAAGTACCGATGTTTGTTCCATACTCAAACGGACAATGGGTCAATACTGATGCAGGCTGGTATTTCAAGGCGCCTACACCGGCGGAAGAAATTGTTTCTCACTTTGGAAGATGGGTACATTCAGCAACAGACGACTGGCTTTGGGTACCGGGAAGGGTTTGGGCACCTGCATGGGTAGATTGGAAGCAGAACGAAACATATGTTTCGTGGGCTCCATTACCTCCTTCGGCATTTATGCACAGCAGTTCAGTTGATGTTTCACTGATAGATGAGAACAGTTATGTGATAGTTGATAGAAAATTTTTTCTTGAACCAGCAGTTTACAAATACAATGTTTCATACCCCGGTTCTGTGAACAGGGTTTTGGTTAGTGAACTTGCCAGGACTGACGGTATTGTAGTTCTTAATAACACAATAATAAACCGTGGTCCTGATTTCAATGTGATACAAACCATTTATGGCAGGACAATTGATCAGGTAAAGATCAAGCGTGTCGGCCGTGTTAATGATGTAACATATTCCGAAAAGGAGTATAAGGTCTATTGCCCGGGATTTAAGAGAATTAAGAACAAACAAAATGCCGGGGTTATGATCAACAGACCAAAGTCCTTTGTGAAATATGATGACTGGAAGTCCCGCAGTTCAGGGAATAATGGCAAAGGAAAAGGAAATGAAATGATGAACAATAACAGCGACAATAATAAGAAGAATGATGGAGATGATAATAGTAATTATGACAATGGAAACAACAACGTCAAGAAGAACAATGGAAATAGCAACAGCAACCGGAATAATGAAAGTGACAACGTGAAAAAAAACGATGGTAACGATAACGGCAAAAAGAATAATGACAATGGTAACAGCAAGGGGAATGATGACAAAGGCAACGGCAAGGGAAATGATGACAATGGAAAGGGTAAGGGGAATGATGACAATGG
>CALEVL010000033.1 GCA_937924675.1 uncultured Ignavibacteria bacterium
CCGCAAATAAAATCCGGCGCAAAGGATTCTCTCAAGGCAAGCAGCGGAAAGAATTTGAAAGAATTGCTGAGTTCGAATCACCGGTATTTGTTTACACTCATACACAAGTTTAACTTTGAAGAAGTAATAACTTCAAGAGAAAACATTATTGTTATCTCTGATGAAGCTCACAGAACACAGGGCGGACAGCTTGCAATGAATCTCCGCAACGCATTACCAAATGCATCGTTCATAGGTTTCACGGGAACTCCCCTTTTCAAAGATGATGAATTGACAAAACGCATATTCGGAGATTATGTATCTAAGTATGACTTCAAGCGCAGTGTTGATGACGGCGCAACTGTTCCGCTATACTACGAGAACCGAGGTGAGTATTTACATCTGAATAATCCTGAGATCACACAGCAGATGAGAGCTGTCATTGATGCAGAAAGTGAGGACCTTGACAGTGACCAACGAAGCAAGATCGAAGAACTCTTCGCAAGAGACTATCCTGTGCTTACTTCATATAAAAGATTAGATGCAATTGCAAAGGATGCGGTGGAGCATTTCTGTAATCGCGGTTACAAAGGGAAAGGCATGTTCATAGCAATTGACAAGATCACGGCCGTGAAGATGTATGATCTGATAACCACACATTGGAATAATTACGTTGAGCAACTTGAAAAGGAAGTTGCCAGAGGAACAGGCGGTGATCAGGAACAATTGGAGAAGAGCCGTGAGCTAAAATGGATCAAAGAAACAGAGATATGTGTGGTGATAAGCTCCGAGCAGAACGAGATTCAGAAATTCCGCAAATGGGAACTTGACATTGAACCGCATCGAGAAAAAATGAACACTCAGGATCTTGAAACAAGGTTCAAAGATGAAAACGACCCGTTCCGTTTTGTGATAGTATGTGCAATGTGGATCACCGGATTTGATGTTCCGACTCTGTCAACCTTGTATCTTGACAAGCCACTTAAGTCGCACACTTTGATGCAGGCAATCGCAAGAGCAAACCGGATCAGCGAAGGAAAGAATAACGGATTGATTGTTGACTACATTGAAACGTACAACTCATTGCTTGATGCACTGGCTATTTATGGTACAGGCGGAGAAAATGGCGGCGGTGATGTAATCGATCCTCCGGTTAAGCCGAAAGAGGAATTGATTGAACTTCTTGAAGAGGCATTGATCAGTACTGAAACATTTTTGAAGGAGGAAGTTCATTTCAATCTTGAAGATATTATCAATGCAACTGATAAACTTCAGAAGCTTGCCGCAATGGAAAGAGGCATGAATGCTGTTTATACCAATGATGAGACCAAACGTAAGTTTCAGATTCTTGCAAGAGAAGTGTTCAAGAAATACAAGGCTCTGCAGCCTGACAAGATATTGTATCAATATGCTCCCAGAAAAAATGCAATTGATGTAATTTATTCTGCGATTGAAGGTAAAGTGGAAGGCGCTGATGTGTCGGAGATAATGAAGAAAGTACAGGACGTAATTGATAGATCAATTGAGAATATGACTTCCGGTCCAATAATGGATACAGGTAAAGTTGTTGACCTTAGCGGGCTTAACTTTGAAGCACTTGAGAAGCTCTTCCTCAAAATTCAAAACAAGAATACGGCTGTACAATCCCTCAAAGATAAGGTTGAGAAACAGTTGAAAAAGATGATTGATGAGAATCCCCTCCGGGTTGACTTCTACAAGCTATATAATGAGATCATTGAAGAATACAACAAGGGTAAAGAGAAAGTAACAATAGAAGAGACATTCAGGAAGTTGATAGAGTTTGTGAATGAACTTTCTGAAGAAGAAGCAGAGACAAAGCGAGAAGGACTGACAGAAGAGCAGAAAGCTATCTTTGATATCTTGAGGTATGGAAAAGAACTTAGTGCAAAAGAGAAAAATGGTATTAAGAATTTGTCCATTGAATTGTTGGACAAATTAAAGAGAGAGAAGTTAAGAGTTGAGAAATGGTCTGACAAGACTCTGACCTCAGCCGCTGTTTACAACACCGTAAGCAACACACTTTTCGAATCACTTCCCCATCCAACATATCAGCAGGATGAAATTGAGCTCAAGACTAATTTGGTTTTTCAACATCTCAGAATGCAATATTTTGGCGGGGGGATGAGTGTTTATGGGGAGTATTGAGATGCGGGATTTAAGAAAGTCTTTTTAGTCCCGGCTAAGGCTGTGGGTTTGTTACTAACAATTTCAGTTTAATATTTCAGAAGGGAATCAGTGGATTTCAAGACTCTGAATGGCTTATCCCGCTGGGTATCCTTTTTGCAAGGATACGAACATTGTCAGCTTGCTTTGAGCGGGAGACTCAGCAGGGACGAA
>CALEVL010000034.1 GCA_937924675.1 uncultured Ignavibacteria bacterium
TCTCAGTGGAACTCAGTGTAATCTCAGTGGAACTCAGTGTAATCTCAGTGGAACTTAATGTAATCTCAGTGGAACTTAGTGTCGCGAAATGTAGGAGTCATGGCTTTTTTATGTGTCATTTTGATTTGCAAAGTTTTAATATTGAAAAATTTTATTTGATGTCTGTTAAAATAGATGACGGAAGGTATTCCCGACTGGAGTTAATCACCTGGTGGGATCAGAATATTCTAAAGAATGCGCGCGTTTTTGTTGCCGGATGCGGAGCACTTGGAAACGAGATTATTAAGAATCTTTCAATGCTTGGTATCGGCCATATTTATGTTGCCGATATGGATAGGGTTGAGAAAAGCAATCTCACCCGAAGCGTGCTTTTCAGAAAAGAAGATGAAGGCAAGCCCAAAGCCGCAGTCGCTGCTAAAGGTGCGAGGCAGATAAACGATGAGATAGATATTAAGTGGTTTGATGGCAATATCTTTAATCTTGGGCTCGGTGTATTTAAGGATTTCGATATCATTATCGGCGGCCTTGATAACCGCGAAGCACGGCTTTACATAAATCAATCATGCTGGAAGATAAACCGTCCATGGATTGATGGTGCAATAGAAGTTCTCAACGGTGTTGCAAGAATGTTTGTGCCTCCGCAAGGCGCCTGTTATGAGTGCACAATGTCTGAGCTCGACTATAAGCTAATCAATAAGCGGAAATCATGCATGCTTCTCGGCATTGACGAGATCCTTGAAGGCAAGATCCCAACTACTCCCACAATTGCATCAATCATAGCAGCCGTAGAGGTACAGGAAGCCGTGAAATATCTCCATAGACGCGAAGACCTTATACTGCTTAGCGGTAAGGGAATGATATTCAGCGGAGGTATCAACGACTCTTATATAATTGAGTATCAGCGAAATGAAGATTGTCCTTCGCATTATACTTTTGAAAGGATTGAGCTGTTTAAAAAGGAATTTTCCGATGTGAAGATCTCTGACATTATAGATTTTGGAAAAAGCATTTTCGGAGGCGGAGAGTTCAACATTGACTTCAACAATGAAGTTGTTTACGAACTTGTCAATGAAGATAAAATGAAAGTAACGGAATATTACGGAAACATGAACACTATGTCCGTCAAAGATGTGAAGACCGGAGAAGGCAATTTTCAAAAAATTAAATCATTCAACACACTCGGCTCTGAATCTGCACTTGCAAAAAGACTTGAAGCAAAGACACTGTCTGAACTCAAGCTTCCGATCAATGACATTCTTACTTTGAGAAAAGGCGAAGAGGAGATACATCTTGAATTTGAGAGTACGGAGGTGTTCACTTAATGATTGCCAATTGAATATTTCTTCACGGTCAAAAAATTTTCTGCAAGGCAAGACATGTCCCTACTGCCAGTCTCCGCTGAAAAAGAATGCCGACGTGATCATTTGTTCTGTTTGCGGAACCCCGCATCACAAGGAATGCTGGGATGAGAACAACGGCTGTACTACATATGGCTGTGCTCTGAATCCTACTACGGAAGAAAAAATTGAATTGCCGGAAGATGCTTTAGATGTCGGAGATCAGACAGTTGAATCCATCCGCGAGTCGCTCAGCCGTCCTGCGCAGGAGCTAATGATAGAATGTCCCAACTGTAATAATAAGATCGAAGTTCAGGCAACTTACTGTAAACATTGTGGATATAATGTGAAAGAGGATAAGTTTGATGATGCCGCTAATGATTTCGAAAACGATTACAAACGAAGATATAAAGACAAAGTCAGCGTAACGCGCAAGAGATTCTACCTCACACTCGCCAGCATTGGAATTTTACTCATTTCATTCGGATTTCTGGGATACATGTCAGTAAAGAAGCTCAACGAATACTTTTCTTCAGACCAATACCTGCTCAGAAGCACTATCGACACATGGATAGAAGCACGGCGCGATAAGAATATTGACAAAATGAAATCTCTCATGACTGATGATTATGAATACATTGGAAAAGACGGCAAGCGGCAAGACCTTAAAGAGAGATTGAAACGTGCTGAACAAATCTATAAGAATAGTCAGGAGGTTACAATTGGTATCTCTGATTTCAGTGTTATCAACGATACAACCACAACTCCAAACGATAAGAAGGTTACATTCTTCGAGAACTTCAAGGCGGGCAAGATATCAGAAAAGGGAAATAAGACTCTGAGATTATACAAAGGAACAGAAACGGATGAACAGTGGAAGATCTATCGTGAGATTTTTGAAAACTGAATTCTCAGCTTAAGACATTTTCTAGTTACACAGAGTTACACAGAGTTACACAGAGTTACACAGAGTTACACGGAGTTACACAGAGTTACACGG